>NZ_JARWKZ010000048.1:0-43439 GCF_050577975.1 Rhizobium sp. BR 315
AGCGTAGCGTGATATTGCCCAGGCGGGCGGCGTCTGAACGAGAGCCGCCATCATAGATGACGGCAAGCGCTAAAAGTCGCCGGGCTTGAGCGGCATCCTTACTCTGGCGCGCCAGACGGCGCAGACGCTCGCCATCAAAATCTTCTCGCAATGAAATCGCTGAACCCATCGCAGCAAACCTCCCGTTTGCCACAGAGATTCAGATTCATCCCCTCTTGGGAAGCCCGTGAGTCAGATTTATCGAGACGCCGTATGAGTAGCAACGGAACAGAAAACCTACGTAAGGCTTGGGCGATCCAATACCGAGAACCACCAAAGGGAGGATTAGGGTTAGGTCCAATGCGGAGGATCGCGCGGCGGTTAAGGTACCATCAAAGCAGAAGCACTTGGCTGGTTTCGCTTTAACAGACGAAGCACTTCCACAGCGTCGCCGTTTGCGCTTCTCTTAATAACTCAGTCCATGGCGTTCCTCACCCAAGTCAATCCGAGTGGAAGACTGTTCAAGATTGAGAGAGCTTACACCCCGGTGCCGCTTCACACCCTAAGTCATTTTCCAACCTTGCAACTCGTCTAGAGATCTCTAACTCTACACCTCGGATCAAGCACGATCCGACATGCTTTGGGCAGTACATCGTTGAGAAGGGATGACTATGGCAGGGGAAATGGTTCTTGTGGTGGGCGGAGCCGGCTATATCGGTTCGCACACATGTCTGGATCTGGCGAACAAGGGCTTTCAGCCCGTCGTCTATGACAATTTCTCCAATGGGCATCGTGAATTCGTCAAATGGGGTCCGGCCGAGGAAGGCGATATCCGCGATCGGGCGCGTCTCGACGAGGTGCTGGCCAAATACAAGCCCGCCGCCATCCTGCATTTCGCCGCATTGATCGAAGTGGGTGAATCGGTCAAGGATCCCGTCTCCTTCTATGAGAACAACGTCATCGGCACGCTGACCTTGCTTTCGGCAGCCCAGGCGGCCGGCGTGAAGGCCTTCGTCTTTTCCTCGACTTGTGCAACCTATGGTCTGCCGCAGAGCGTGCCGCTCGACGAAAGCCATCGACAGGTGCCGATCAACCCATACGGTCGCACGAAATACATCGTCGAGCAGGCGCTCGCCGATTATGACCAATACAAAGGGCTGCGCTCGGTCGTGCTGCGGTATTTCAACGCTGCCGGCGCCGATTTCGAGGGCCGTATCGGCGAGTGGCATAAGCCGGAAACCCATGCCATCCCGCTCGCCATCGATGCAGCCCTCGGTCGTCGCGAGGGCTTCAAGGTCTTCGGCAGCGATTATGATACCCGCGATGGGACCTGCGTGCGCGATTACATCCATGTGCTCGATCTTGCCGATGCCCATGTCCGCGCCGTGGAATATCTGCTGCGCGGCGGAGACTCCGTCGCCCTCAATCTCGGTACGGGTACCGGTACGACGGTGAAGGAATTGCTGGGAACGATCGAGGCGGTTTCGAACCGGCCGTTCCCGGTCGAATATGTCGGCCGCCGCGAGGGCGATTCGACGACGCTCGTCGCCAACAACGACAAGGCCCGCGATATCCTCGGCTGGTCGCCACAATATGATCTGACCGAGATCATCCAATCCGCGTGGAACTGGCATGCCAAATCCAACCAGCACTGAGCATTCCTCCTTTGCTGGCGTTGGAGGCAAGCGCCCAAATGTGCTGTTGATTTCGGCTGACCAATGGCGGGGGGATTGCCTCTCCGCCGTCGGTCATGAATGCGTGAAGACGCCGAATGTCGATGCGCTGGCGCGGGAAGGCGTCCTGTTCCGCCGGCATTATGCGGGTGCGGCACCCTGTTCGCCGGCGCGGGCGACGCTCTATACCGGCCTCTATCAGATGAACCATCGCGTTTGCCGCAACGGATCGCCGCTGGATGCGCGTTTCGACAATATCGCGCTTGCGGCACGTCGGGCGGGCTATGATCCGACGCTGTTCGGCTATACGGACACCGCGCCTGATCCGCGCGGCCGCGATCCGCACGATCCGCATCTGACGACCTATGAAGGCGTCCTGCCGGGCTTTACCGCACGGCAGCTGCTGCCCGAACATGAAAAGCAGTGGTTATCCTGGCTGCGGTCGCGCGGCCATGCCGATGCCGTCAGTCGCGATATCCATATTCCGGTCGGCGCGGCGCCCGGCGAGATTTCCAACAATGCGCCGGCCTACTCTAAGGACGAGACGCAGACGGCCTTTCTGGCCGGCGAATTCATTCGCTGGCTCGGCGAGCAGGACGCACCCTGGTTTGCACATGTTTCGTTTCTGAGGCCCCATCCGCCATTCTCGGTGCCAGAGCCGTACAATCGCATGTTCTCCGCGGCCGATGGCCCTGCCTTCGCCCGCCCCGTTGATCGAGAGACTGAAACGGCGACGCATCCATTGCTTGCCTTCGCGTTGCCGCAGATCGGCAAGAGCGGCTTCATGTATGGTGGCCAGGGCTCCATTAACGAATGGACGTCGCAGGATTTTTCAGCGATCCGCGCCGTCTACTACGGCATGATTGCCGAAGTCGACGCGCAGCTCGGGCGGATCTGGCAGGCGTTGAAGGATGCCTGTGCCTGGGACGACACGGTCATCGTCTTCACCTCGGATCATGCGGAAATGATGGGCGATCACTGGATGCTCGGCAAGGGCGGTTTCCATGACGGCAGCTATCATGTTCCGCTTGTCATTCGCGATCCGTGCCAGCCCGCCACGAATGGCCGACAGGTGGAGCATTTTACTAGCGCTGCGGATATTTTTCCGAGCCTGTGCGACCGACTTGGGATCGCTCCAGCAAACCATGTCGATGGTGAAAGCCTTCTGCCGTTCCTGTCCGATTCCGAACCGGCGCACTGGCGCGAGGCGGCATTCTGGGAGTTCGATTTCCGCGATATCGCCAACGAAAGTCCCGAGCGGCATTTCGGCCTGAAATCCAATGCCTGCAACCTCGCCGTCATCCGCGACGAACGGTTCAAATATGTCCATTTCGCCGGTCTTCCGCCACTACTGTTCGATCTGGCGAAAGATCCGATGGAGCTTTCAAACGTCGCGAATGATGGCACTTATACGTCGACCCGGCTCGCCTATGCGGAAAAACTGCTTTCTTTGCGGGCGGAGCATCTGGACCAGACGCTTGCCTATACGGAGCTGACGGAAGAAGGGCCGGTTTCGCGCCGGCCCTGATCCGTTTTAGGCAAACGATCCGAGATAGGTCATCTTGCCGACGGGCAAGCCGCGGCTGCGCAGAATGCCGTGTGCGGTGGCGACATGGAAGAAGAAGTTCGGCAGGGCGAACTTCGTCAGATAATCCTCACCCTTGAAGACCATCTTGTTGCCTCCCGGCGAGATCGTCACCTCCCGCGTTTCGCTGCCTTCCATCACAGCCGGCGTGACCGTTGCCAGGAAATCCTGTGTTTTCTTCAGGCGTTCGCGCAGGTCGGCGACTGTCGTCTCATTGTCTTCGAAGCGTGGGGCATCGACGCCGGCCAGCCTGGCGATGGCGAGTTTCGCGGCGTCGGAAGCGCGCTGAAATTGGCCGGAAAGCGGCAGCATATCGTCGAAGAGGCGTGCTGCGACGAGCTCTTTGGGCTCGATGCCTTTTTCAGAGGCATAGGCTTCGATCTGATCGAGGTAGACCGAAAGGTTTTGCAGGCCGCGTTGAAAGACGGGGACCGAGAAACTGTACATCGAGGGCATGTTTGTTCTCCGTTACGGGCCACCGTCGGCGGCCGGGATCAGTCGCATTCTACCCCGTTCCTATGGCGATGGAATAACCGTTTCATTGGGCAGGGTGCCGGTATGTAGGTTCGGCGGCCGATACTTGCACTAGCGCCCGCCAGAAATCCGTCTTTTTCGCCTTCGGCAATGCGGCCCGAATTTAGTATTGACCTTTGCTATAAAAAATGGAATGAATATTCCGTACTTGGAATTTTACGGTTTGTTTGTTCCGTTTTTTCAATGTGGTCGTCATGGGAGTGCCGACCGAATTGATGACAGGCCCCACGGTCGAGACCGGGGGCTCCGGCATTTAGGAGGGGTGTGGCCGGGCACCGTATCTGGGAGGAAAACATGAAGAAATTCATTCTTGGTTCGGCGATGGCACTTCTGTTGTCGACCACGGCTCATGCCCAAACCGTCGGCGTGTCGATGGCGCTGTTCGACGACAACTTCCTGACCGTTCTGCGCAACGGTATGCAGGACTATGCGAAGGGCATGAATGGCTTGACGCTGCAGGTCGAAGACGCTCAGAACGACATTGCCAAGCAGCAGAGCCAGATCCAGAACTTTATCGCCAGTAAGGTCGATGCCATCATCGTCAACCCGGTCGATACCGATGCAACGGCTGCCATGTCCAAGCTGGCTGCTGACGCCAAGATCCCGCTGATCTACGTCAACCGCGAGCCGGCAAACGTCGACAGCCTTCCGGACAAGCAGGCTTTCGTCGCATCCAACGAGCAGGAATCCGGCACTCTGGAAGCCAAGGAAGTATGCCGAATCCTCGGCGGCAAGGGCAAGGCCGTTGTCATGATGGGCGAATTGTCCAACCAGGCCGCCCGCATGCGTACGAAGGACGTTCATGACGTTCTGGCCACTGACGGGTGCAAGGGTATCAAGATCGTTCAGGAGCAGACTGCAAACTGGCAGCGTACCCAGGGCGCCGACCTGATGACCAACTGGCTCTCCAGCGGTCTCGAATTCGATGCGGTCATCTCCAACAACGACGAAATGGCGATCGGCGCCATCCAGGCGTTGAAGGCTGCCGGCAAGCCAATGGACAAGATTGTCGTTGCGGGCGTCGATGCAACGCAGGACGCGCTTGCCGCCATGCAGGCAGGCGACCTGAAGGTCACCGTGTTCCAGGATGCTGCCGGTCAGGGCAAGGGCGCGGTCGATGCCGCGCTGAAGCTCGCCAAGGGCGATAAGATCGACAAAAAGGTCTATATTCCCTTCCAGCTCGTGACGCCGACAAACGTCAAGGACTTCGTGAAGAAGAACTGATCGCTTGATGATCGACGGATGCGGGCATTTGAGCCCGCATCCTCATAAATCCGATCTGCCCGGGAGGGAAAAATGGTTGTGAGCCCATCCACCATGGCGGCGGTGCGCGCCAGCGGCGTTGTTCCGAATGCCGCCTATCTGCTGAGCGCGGAAAGCATCCGCAAGGAATTTCCCGGCGTGCTGGCCCTCGACGACGTTTCCTTTCACCTGAAGCGCGGAACGGTGCATGCGCTGATGGGCGAAAATGGCGCGGGCAAGTCTACGCTGATGAAGATCCTTGCCGGCATCTATATTCCCGACCAGGGCGAGGTGCGCCTTAAGGGCGTCGAGATCCGGCTGAAGTCGCCGCTCGATGCGCTGGAAAACGGCATCGCGATGATCCATCAGGAACTCAACCTGATGCCCTATATGACGGTCGCAGAGAATATCTGGATCCGGCGTGAGCCGAAGAACCGTTTGGGCTTCGTCGATCATACGGAGATGAGGCGCAAGACCGAGGAACTCTTCCACCGCCTGAATATTTCCATCGATCCTGAAATCCAGGTGCGCGAGCTTTCAGTTGCCAACAGGCAGATGGTCGAAATCGCCAAGGCGGTTTCCTACAATTCCGACGTGCTGATCATGGATGAACCGACCTCGGCCCTGACCGAGCGCGAGGTGGCCCATCTCTTCCAGATCATCCGCGATCTGCGCGCCCAGGGCATCGGCATCGTCTACATCACCCACAAGATGAACGAGCTGTTCGAAATCGCCGACGAATTCTCGGTGTTCCGCGACGGCAAATATATAGGCACTCATGCCTCCACCGATGTCACGCGCGACGATATAATCCGCATGATGGTCGGCCGTGAGATCACGCAGATGTTCCCGAAGGAAGAGGTGCCGATCGGCGATACCGTCCTTTCGGTCAAGGATCTCAGCCTCGACGGCGTGTTTTCGAATGTTTCCTTCGATGTCAGGGCCGGCGAAATTCTCGGCGTTGCCGGGCTGGTCGGCTCCGGTCGGTCGAATGTCGCCGAGACCATTTTCGGCGTGACGCCCGCATCGTCAGGCACGATCCAGCTCTTCGGCAAGATGGCCGAGATTTCCTCGCCGGCCGACGCGATCCGCCACCGTATGGCGTTCCTGACAGAAGACCGCAAGGATACTGGCTGTCTTCTCATCCTCAGCGTGCTTGAGAACATGCAGGTTGCGGTCCTGCACGACAAGTTCGTGCGCGGCGGCTTCGTGCAGGAGGGGCCGATCGAGCAGGCCTGCGAGGAGATGGCGAAGAAGCTGCGCGTCAAGACGCCTAATCTCGATGAGCGCATCGAAAACCTTTCCGGCGGCAATCAGCAGAAGGCGCTGATCGGGCGGTGGATGCTCACCAACCCGCGCATTCTGATACTGGATGAGCCGACGCGCGGTATCGACGTCGGCGCAAAGGCGGAAATCCATCGCCTCGTCACCGAAATGGCGCGCAACGGCGTCGCCGTCATCATGATCTCGTCGGAAATGCCCGAGGTGCTCGGAATGAGCGACCGCATCATGGTGATGCACGAAGGACGGGTGACCGGTTTCCTGGATCGCGCGGACGCAACTCAAGTGAAGGTGATGGAACTGGCCGCGCAGTGACGCCGCCAATCATCGCAAGGGAGGATTGAACCATGGTTAGCAAAGTTGCAGAGGCGGCCGCACCGGCACTGACTCGTCCTAGACGGCGCCGCGTTCCCCCGGAACTCGGCATCTTCCTCGTGCTGATCGGCATCGCGCTCCTCTGTGAAATCCTCGGCTGGATCTTCGTCGGCCAGAGCTTCCTGATGAACCTGCAGCGTCTGAAGATCATGATCCTGCAGGTCTCCGTCATCGGCATCATCTCCGTCGGCGTGACACAGGTCATCATTACAGGCGGCATCGACCTATCGTCGGGTTCCGTCGTCGGCCTGACGGCCATGGTGGCGGCCAGCTTCGCTCAGTCTTCCACCTGGGCACGGGCCGTCTATCCGGCGCTGACCGACATGCCCTTCTTCGTTCCGATCGGCATCGGTTTGCTGATCGGCCTCGTTGCGGGCTATATCAACGGCCAGCTCATTACCCGCACGAAAATTCCACCCTTCATCGCCACGCTCGGCATGATGGTCTCGGCGCGCGGCCTGTCGAAGCTCTACACCAAGGGCCAGCCGATCTCGGGCTTGACCGATCAGTTCAATTTCATCGGCTCCGGCATCTGGCCCGTCGTCGTCTTTCTGATCATCGCGGTCGTTTTCCATATCGTGCTGCGCTACACGCGCTACGGCAAGTTCACCTACGCGATCGGTGCCAATGTGCAGGCGGCGCGCGTCTCGGGCATCAATGTCGAGGGACATCTGGTCAAGGTCTATGCAATTGCCGGGCTTCTGGCAGGCCTTGCCGGCATCATTACGGCAGCCCGCGTCCAGACGGCGCAGGCCGGCATGGGCGTGACATATGAATTGGACGCTATCGCAGCGGCTGTCATCGGCGGCACCTCGCTCACCGGCGGCGTCGGGCGCATCGCCGGCACGGTGATCGGCACGATCATCCTCGGCGTGATGATCTCCGGCTTCACCTTCCTGAACGTCGACGCCTATTACCAGGAAATCGCCAAGGGCGTCATCATCATCGCTGCCGTCGCCATCGACGTCTACCGCCAGAAGAAGCGCGCCAAACGCTGAAATGCCCGACACATCGTCAGCGATCTAGAGCATTTCCGCTTTTTCCTCGAATCGCGAAAATGCTCTATTTCCTTGTTTCTTTACGCATTCCGGACGGAAAACCGCTGCGCACTTTTCCTGGACATGCTCTCAAGGCGGGGTTTTTACCCCGCCTTTTCTGTTTGAATGGGCCATTCCATGCAAATGCAAATTTTTTTCATTTGGGTATGGCGAATCCTGTCAGCTTTTCTATTCTGCCACTTTCCATTCGCTCCCCCCATCGGGGTGCCTATCCAGGGTAGACGATGCAATCCGTATTCGATGGTCATAACGACGTCCTGCTGAGACTGTGGCATCATGCGCGCGATGGCGCCGATCCGATCGCCGAGTTCAGGGACGGGATATCTAGCGGCCATATCGATGCGCCGCGGGCCCGCGCCGGCGGGCTGGTCGGTGGTCTCTGTGCCATCTACATCCCCTCCGGCGATCTCGTCTTCGCCGATCCGGACGGCAATGGTCATTACGCAACGCCGCTTTCCGCTCCCCTGGAGCGGGCGCCGTCGCTTGACATCGCGCTGGAAATGGCAGCGATTGCCTTGCGGCTTGATCGTGCCGGTGCCTGGAAGCTCTGCCGCTCCACCGCGGAAATCCGCGATTGCATGGAAAAGGGCGTCTTCGCAGCCGTGATGCATATGGAAGGCTGCGAAGCCATCGATGCCGATCTCGCAGCGCTCGAAACCTTCTATGCCGCCGGGCTGCGCTCGCTCGGCCCCGTCTGGAGCCGGAACAATGTCTTTGCCCATGGCGTGCCTTTCGCCTATCCGAGTTCTCCGGACACCGGACCGGGCCTGACGGAGGTCGGCTTCGCGCTCGTGCGTGCGTGCAATCGGCTCGGCATCCTTGTCGATCTCGCCCACATCACCGAGAAGGGCTTCTGGGATGTGGCCAAGACTACGGACCAGCCGCTGGTTGCCAGCCATTCCAATGCCCATGCCCTGACGCCGGTTGCGCGTAACCTCACCGACAGGCAGCTCGACGCCATCAAGGAGAGCCACGGCATCGTCGGCCTCAACTATGCGACGGCCATGCTGCGCGAGGATGCGCGCTCGGATGCCGATACGCCGCTCGAAGCAATGGTGCGGCATGTGGACCATTTAGTGGGACGCGTCGGCATCGACTGCGTCGGCCTTGGATCAGACTTCGACGGCGCGACGATTCCCGCCGAAATCGGCGATGCTGCGGGTAACCAAAACCTGATTGCCGCCCTTCGGAAGGTTGGCTATGGTGAGGCCGATCTTGTAAAGCTGTGCAAGGAGAACTGGCTTCGCGTCCTCGCGTCCGCTTGGAAGGAAGGCAGCCGATCAAGTGCGTCCTGATATTGCGTAAAGTTTATTAAGAGGGGAATGAAAACAATGATTACCAAGATGAACAGCGCTTTCCGCGCGCTTTCCGCCGGCGTGGCTCTCTCGCTTCTGCTGATGGCGGCGCCGAACGCATACGCTGCGACGCCCAAGGATACGCTGGTCGAAGGCTTCGCCTTCGACGATATTCTGAGCATGGACCCGGCCGAAGCATACGAGCTGTCCGCTGCCGAAATCACTGGCAACACCTACAGCCTGCTCGTGCGCCTCGACATCAACGATACCTCCAAGATCAAGGGCGACCTTGCCGAGAGCTGGTCCGTCTCCGATGATCACCTGACCTATACGTTCAAGCTGAAGCCCGGCCTGAAATTCGCGTCCGGCAATCCGATCACCGCCGACGACGTTGCATGGTCCTTCGAGCGTGTCGTCAAGCTCGACAAGAGCCCGGCCTTCATTCTCACCCAGTTCGGCATCAACGGCGGCAACGTGACGGAAAAGGCCAAGGCGACCGATCCGAACACCTTCGTCTTTACCGTCGACAAGCCCTACGCGCCGAGCTTCGTGCTGAACTGCCTGACGGCAACCGTCGCCGAAGTGGTCGACAAGAAGCTGGTCATGCAGCATGTGAAGCCGGTAACGCCGTCTGCCGACTACAAGTATGACAACGATTTCGGCAATGGCTGGATGAAGACCGGTTTTGCCGGTTCAGGCCCGTTCAAGCTGCGCGAGTGGCGCGCCAACGAAGCCGTCGTGCTGGAGCGTAACGACAACTACTACGGCGAAAAGACGAAGCTCAACCGCGTCATCTATCGCTTCATGAAGGAAAGCTCCGCACAGCGCCTGGCGCTTGAAAACGGCGATATCGATATCGCCCGCAATCTCTCGCCGACCGATCTCACGGCTATCGAGAAGAACCCGAAGCTCGCTTCGACCAGCGCGCCCAAGGGCACGATCTACTACATGAGCCTCAACCAGAAGAATGCGAACCTTGCCAAGCCGGAAGTGCAGCAGGCGTTCAAGTCCCTGGTCGATTACGACGCCATCGGCAAGACGCTGATCAAGGGTATCGGCGAGATCCACCAGACCTTCGAGCCGAAGGGTATGCTCGGTTCGCTGGACGAGAACCCGTTCAAGCTCGACGTCGCCAAGGCCAAGGAATTGCTGGCCAAGGCAGGTCTGCCGAACGGCTTCTCGATCACGATGGACGTGCGCAGCATCGAGCCGGACACGAGCATCGCCACGGCGATCCAGCAGACGCTCGGCCAGGCCGGCATCAAGGTGGAGATCATCCCCGGCGACGGCAAGCAGAAGCTGACCAAGTATCGCGCCCGCAATCACGACATCTATTTCGGCAACTGGGGCCCGGACTATTGGGATCCCCATTCCAACGCCGATACCTTCACGACCAACGACGACAACTCCGATACCAGCACGAACAAGACGCTCGTCTGGCGTAACACCTGGACGGCGCCGGAGCTGGAGAAGCTGGCCAAGGCTGCCCTCTTCGAAGGCGATGCGGCCAAGCGCGGCGCCATGTATCAGGACATCGAGAAGAAGTTCATGGAAGCGAGCCCCTTCGTTATCCTGTATCAGCAGACGGAAGTCGCCGGCTATCGCAAGGACGTGAAGGATTTCAAGCTCGGCCCGAGCTTCGACAACAACTTCGTCTGGCCGATCTCGAAGTGATGATCCGGCAGGATTAGTCTTTTGAGCACTGTCGAACGTAAAAAGCAGGTGCGGCCCAAGAAGGGCCGTGCCGCTCCGTTTTTCATGGGGCTGCTGCGATTCCTCGTCGTGGCAATCACCACTTATCTTGGCCTTCTCGCAGTTACCTTCTTCATCGGGCGCGTCATTCCGATTGATCCGGCGCTGGCGATCGCCGGCGACCACGCGCCACAGCAAGTGCTGGAACGCCTGCGGCGCGAGATGCATCTCGACCAACCGCTCTATCTGCAGTTCTATTACTATCTATTGAGCGCCTTGAGCGGCGATTTCGGCACGTCGGTGCTGACCACCAATGCCGTCATGGACGACATCAAGCGCGTCTTCCCGGCGACGATGGAGCTTGCGACCGTCGGCACGATCATCGGCGCCGTATTCGGCGTTCCCTTCGGCGTTCTCGCTGCAGTGCGCCGCAACAGCTTCATCGACCAGATCGTCCGCGTCATCGGCCTTGTCGGCTATTCCGTGCCGGTCTTCTGGCTGGCCATGGTTTCGCTCGTCATCTTCTATGCGAAGCTGAACTGGGTGGCCTATCCCGGCCGCATCGACATCGCGTTCGAATATACCTTCACGCCAATCACGGGCTTCTTCCTGCTCGATAGCGGCATGCAGGGCCAGTGGGACGTCTTCTGGGACGTCTTCCGCCATATCATCCTGCCGGCGTCGCTGCTTGGCTATTTCTCGCTCGCCTATATCAGCCGCATGACGCGCAGCTTCATGTTGAACGAGCTGGGCCAGGAATATGTCGTGGCCGCCCGAGCCAAGGGCCTTTCCGAGACGCGGGTGATCTGGGGACATGCCCTGCGCAGCGCCATGGTACCGTTGATCACGGTGATCGCGCTTTCCTATGCTGGATTGCTCGAGGGCTCGGTGCTGACGGAGATCGTCTTCTCCTGGCCGGGCATCGGCTTCTACATCACCAGCTCGCTGCGCAATGCCGATATGAACGCCGTCCTCGGCGGCACCATCGTCGTCGGCACGGTTTTCATCGGCATCAACTTGATTTCCGATCTCCTGTATCGGACTCTCGATCCAAGGACTCGACGTAAATGACGGCTGAGACCATCCAACCCAGCTTGCGGGACTGGCTGCTGTCCGACCGGCCGCAGTCGCGCAGACAGGCAAGACTCGGGCGTGCTTATGTCACATGGCGGCAGTTTTCCGCCAATCGCCTCGCCGTTGTCGGCCTGCTGATCATCATCGCGCTCGTGCTCATCGCGGCGCTTGCCGATGTCATCGCACCTCACTCGCCCGTCATCGGCGATCTGACCAATGCCTATCTGAAGCCGCCCGGCACGCCGGGCTACCTTCTCGGCACAGACGACCTCGGGCGCGATATTCTTTCGCGCCTCATCTACGGTTCGCGTTGGACGCTCTACATCGTCGTTCTGGTTGCGATCATATCGGCGCCGGTTGGCCTGATCATCGGCATGATCTCCGGCTATCTCGGCGGCTGGACCGATACCATACTGATGCGGATCACAGATATCTTCCTTGCCTTCCCGAAGCTGGTGCTGGCGCTTGCCTTCGCCGGCGCACTCGGGGCAGGCATTGAAAACGCCATCATCGCGATCGCCATCACCTCCTGGCCGCCCTATGCGCGCTTGGCGCGTGCGGAAACGATGACTGTGCGGCACTCGGATTATATCGCCGCCGTACAGCTTATGGGTGCCACGCCTCTGCGCATCATCTTCCGCCACATCATGCCGCTGTGCATTTCCTCGGTGATCGTGCGCGTCACGCTCGATATGGCGGGCGTAATCCTGACCGCGGCTGGTCTCGGTTTCCTCGGTCTTGGCGCGCAGCCGCCTTTGCCCGAATGGGGGGTCATGATCGCCAGCGGCTTCAAATACTATCTCGATCAATGGTGGGTGGCGGCTATGCCCGGCATCGCGATCCTGATCGTCAGCCTCGGCTTCAACCTGCTTGGCGACGGCCTGCGCGACGCGCTCGATCCGAAGGAGAGCGGCCAATGACAACGCTGCTGACAGTCGAAAACCTCAGGGTCCGCTATCCGACGCGCACAGGTGTCATCGAAGCGGTGCGGGGCGTATCCTTCACACTCGGCCGCGAAAGGCTCGGGATCGTCGGCGAAAGTGGCTCCGGCAAGTCGCAGACGGGCCGAGCCATCATGGGGCTGACCCCGCCGCACGCGCTCGTCAGCGCCGACAAGCTGAATTTCAGCGGCATGGACCTTCTGTCGATTTCCGCCAGGGAGCGGCGGTCGCTGCGTGGCAAGCGCATCGCCATGGTGCTGCAGGATCCGAAATATTCGCTCGATCCTGTGATGACCATCGGCAAGCAGATCACCGAGACGCTGCGCACGCATGAGAAGGTGAGCAAGGCGGAGGCGCGTGACCGTGCGCTGGCTATGCTCGAAGCCGTGCAGATCCGTGATCCCGGCCGTGTTTATGACCTGCATCCGCACGAGGTTTCGGGCGGTATGGGACAGCGCGTCATGATCGCGATGATGCTGATCGCCGGGCCGGAACTGCTGATCGCCGACGAGCCGACCTCGGCGCTGGACGTGACTGTGCAGCTCGATGTTCTCAAAATCATGGACAAGCTGGTGTCGGAGCGCGGCATGGGACTGATTTTCGTGTCGCACGACCTGCGGCTGGTTTCCTCCTTCTGCGATCGAGTGCTCGTCATGTATGCAGGCAAGGTCGTGGAGGAAATCAAGGCTTCCGAGCTCAACAATGCCCAGCACCCCTACACTCGTGGTCTGCTGAGCTGCATGCCCGTGATCGGAGAGAATCGTCATCCGTTGCCGGTTCTCGACCGTAAGCCGGAGTGGGCGGCATGATGGCGGCGCTTGCGGTTGATGGCCTCAGCGTCGTCTATGACGGTTACTATGCCCTCGATGCCGTCAGTGTCGATGTGAACAAGGGCGAATCCTTCGGTCTGGTCGGTGAATCCGGCTCCGGCAAGTCGACGCTGCTGCGTGCCGTCGCGGGCCTTGCGCCCGTTACCGATGGCACCATCCGCGTCGGCGACGAGCAGCTGAAGGGCGCAAGGCGCAGCAAGGTCTTTTATAGCCAGGTGCAGATGGTATTCCAGGATCCTTACGGTTCCTTGCATCCGCGCCAGACGATCGACCGTCTGCTGCTGGAGCCGCTGGCGATCCACGGGATCGGCGACAGCGAAACACGGATTGCCAGGGCGCTCGACGAAGTGGGCTTGGGGACCGGCTTTCGCTTCCGCTATCCGCATCAGCTCTCCGGCGGCCAGCGTCAGCGCGTCGCCATTGCGCGGGCGCTGATTGTCGAGCCCTCCATCCTGCTACTCGACGAGCCTACCTCGGCACTGGATGCCTCGGTGCAGGCCGAAGTGCTCAATCTGCTCGAACAGGTGCGCAGGGATCGTCAGCTGACATTCGTGATGGTGAGCCACGATCTCGGCGTCGTCACCCATATGTGCGAACGCCTGGCGGTCATGCGCAACGGCGCGGTCGTCGAGAGACTGACGGCGAAAGAGCTGGCGGCGGGCGACGTCAAGGAAGACTACACGCGCAATCTCATGGTTGCCAGCAAAGGCTTCGTCCGCGCCTGAGCGGATGATTTCCGGCGGCTTGCCAGGTTAAAGCGGCTCAGGGTTTCACGGGAATCGCCGAGCCACTTTAACCGCTTGTTTTAATGCAAGTCTGGACGGAAGAACCTCCGTGCGCTTCTCCTGGAATTGCTTAACGGACGAGCTGCCGAAACACGACCAATCGTATAGACTATTGACACCTGCCGCAATTCTGTCATGATCTCGTTAATGGCGGTTAACTTTCGTGATCCCAAACATGGGTCACACGCGAGTGGAGGCAGGCATGTTTTTCATGGGTGGCATGACCATGGGCTATCTTCATCCGCCGGTCCCGGCGAAGCAGGACGGTGTGCGGTCTGCCTCTCTTTCCGATGAAAAATGCCGCCGCCAGGCCGGATCTGCCGAAGAGCAGGTGGCCGATACGAGCGCCATAGAGCGCAGTTTGATTTGGGCTCGCCGCATTCTCTGCTGATTTGGTTTTTGCCGATCTTATGAGCCCTTGCAACCCAGTGGTTTATTTTTTCTCGAGCGTGCTGCTGGACAGAAATTCATCTCTACCTAATTGATAGGAATTGTGTGAATGTCTGTTCGAAGCTCGATCAGAGACACATAAGAAGAACGAACGGAGGCAACACATGGCGAATTTGGGCATATCGAATGCGCATGTGAATCAGTTCGACGGTTCCAAGCGAACCGTCAAGACGCGGCACAAGATACAGACAGCGGTTAACGTCGTACTGTTTTCAGCGGCGTTTCTGTTCGTAGCGGCGATTGTCTTAGGCTTCGTGATCTGATCGAAGAGCGTTTGCGGGGAGGCGGGTTTGACCGTCTCACGGCAAGGCTCTTCGGAGTTCATTTTCTTCAATAGCGAATGGTGAGGGCGCGGCCGACAGAATTGTCGATGCTGCGCTTTTTAGTATGGGCCACGTCGTCATGGGCGTGCGCGAGATCGCACCGAAGATGCCTGTATTGCTTCGATATGCTCAGTCGGGTCAGCCATGCACATGATCGTGATCGGGTCGATAGCGATCGTGTAGAGCCCTCTGTCGTTACGGCTGATATCTAATATAAAGGGAATCGACTCGCCGTGGCGACTGGACCTGACAACACAGGATCCGCCGGCCGGCTGTATCGTGTCGCGATCGAAGGCATTCTCGGCAACAGCGCCAATATGGCCGGCCTCACCTCAAGCCGCCGCTGCCTTCATGACGGGATAGCTTGGCGGCGGACATTGAGCCGTCAGACGGAAAAATCTCTGCTTCCGTCTCAAAAGCGCCCGAAGCGGCGGGATACTCGGTCATCGTAATATCGGACGGTTGCCCATCCCGAGGGCATCCGATCGGACAGTAGCATTTACTGCACTGTTTTGCGTCGTCGTTCGGTGCAGGGAAGGAACTCTCTAGCTCCGATCGCATTTGATTGTCGGAACAGGAGATCTCGATGAACTCAAGGGCGAATATCGGCCCGGCATCGGCACAGCCAGTCAGTTTGCCGCGGCCGGTGCTTCAGAGGGATACGCGACTGGATGTCCTCAGGGCCTTGGCCCTGATCATGATCTTCATCAACCATGTGCCGGGGCAGATCTTCGAGTTCATGACCTCGAAGAACTTCGGCTTTTCCGACGGAGCCGAAGCCTTTGTGCTGATCTCCGGCATATCGGTCGGTCTCGCCTACGGAACCCGCTTTTCTCCTGGAAGCCGGCTGTCGATGGCATGGAAGGCGGTCAAGCGCGCCTTCACGCTCTATACCGCGCATATGATCACCACCTTCGTGACGCTGGTGCTTTTCATCGCCGGTGCCTGGATATTCCAGCAGAAGGGTCTGCTGTGCGAAGTGAATATTCTGGCCTTGCTTATGGATCCGGCTGGCGGCATTCCGGCGCTGCTCACGCTTGGACACCAGATCGGCTACAATAATATCCTGCCGATGTACGCAGCGCTGTTTCTCATGTTGCCTCTGATCATGCTGCTGGAGGCGAAGAGTCCGCCGCTGCTGCTTTTGGTTTCCGCCAGTGTCTGGCTTGTGTCGGGCATCTATTACATTGCGCCCCATACGACCTTGCTCGAAGGCTTTTGGTTCCTCAACCCACTGTCCTGGCAATTCCTGTTCGTCATAGGCTTCGTCGCCTGCATGCATGTGAAGCGCGGTGGAAAGATCCCCGCTCATCCGGTGCTGATCGCACTCGCGTCCGTGTATGTGCTCGTTTCTTTTGTCTGGGTTACCGACAAGCTCTGGGTGCTCGGCGATTACCTGGCGACGCTGGGTCTGCCGACCGTCGTCACCGGTTTCGACAAGACCTTCCTGTCGCTGCCGCGATTGCTGCATGTGCTGGCGCTGGCCTACCTGATCGTCAGCGTGCCGTCCATTTCGCGGTTTCTGCGCCGTTCCGCTCATCATCCGCTGACGATCCTCGGGCGGCATTCGCTCAATATTTTCGTCGCGGGTACGATCCTCGCCATGGCCGGCCAGGTTCTTCTCTATGTGACCAACAAGAGTCCCATCGTTGGTGCGATCTATGTTGTCATCGGCACCGCCACGCAGTTCCTCTATGCCTATCATCTCGAGCGCAAGCGGCTTCAGACTGCCGGGCAGCGGCCTGAAAAGGCACAGCTGGCGGCGACCGCCGTGCCGGCGCATATCGCAAAGCGCCGCTGAGCGCCCCACCGGGCCACGCGTAAGGCGCGGCCTAATTATCTGATTTTTCTCTAAAATTCATTTGTGACACTTTCACGAAGGAAGTGTGACGTGATTTTTCTGCAACGCAAAATGATTGCGCTGCGGTGCGGCAGAAATTTAAGTGCCCAAAATCTTGTTGTGCAAAATTTAATTGTTATATCGTCGTCGTGACGGCACTTAGGGAGTGCCGCCATCGCGTCGCCGGCTTTTCCAAGGGGGATGGCCGCGCATTCGTGGGGATTGTCAAAATCGGGAATGGGTACGGACGTCGAACTCTCGGCGCGATAGCTCATGTCCAATCGATACTGAATTGGAGTAATCTATGAATATCAGAAGTCTTCTTCTCGGTTCGGCCGCCGCTCTGGCAGCTGCATCGGGTGCGCAGGCGGCTGACGCCATCGTGGCCGCCGAGCCGGAACCGCTTCAATATGTTCGCATTTGTGATGCCTATGGCCCCGGCTACTTCTTTATTCCGGGCACGGAAACCTGCCTCAAGGTCGGCGGCCGCGTCCGTACCGAGGGTGAATGGTACGATGCCTACAATGCCAGCAGCAAGAGCGGTACGCTCTGGCATACCCGTGCAGAACTCGCCGTCGACACAGCGACGGACACCGAATACGGCCCGCTGAAGACCAACACGGTTATCCGCTGGGACTGGAACGACGGCAACACGACCAGCACCAAGCTGCTCTGGGCCAATATCAGCCTCGGCGGCTTCCTCGTCGGTAAAGCTGACTCGCAGTACAACTCCTACATGGGTTATGCCGGCAACGTCATCAACGACGACGTCATCTATGACGGCCCGAAGGAACTCAACCAGCTGACCTACAAGTATGATGCCGGCAATGGCTTCACGGCCGTCATCTCGGTGGAAGATTCCAACTCCGCAGGCGATACGTCGTCCTATGGTGGCGCCTGGCAGACCGGCAAGGGCAACCACTACGCTCCGGACGTCGTCCTCGGCGCCGGCTACAAGACGGGCGCCTGGACCCTCCGGGTCATCGGCGGCTACGACAGCATCGTCGAGGAAGGCGCCATCAAGGCTCGTGTCGACGCCGACTTCGGTGCCTTCAAGGCCTTCTTGATGGGCGGCTGGAACACGAACGGCGACAAGCTGAACAAATATGCCGGCTCCTATCTCAACGGCAACCGCGCGGCCTGCCCGACCAATGGTGCTGATTGCGGCTGGGGCGACTGGGCCTTTTGGACGGGCGCCAGCTATCAGCTGACTCCGAAGCTGCAGGCCAACGCGCAAGTTGCCTATACCGACTCGAAGATCTTCGCCGCAACCGCCAACGTTGCCTGGCGTCCGGTCAAGGATCTGCTGGTTCAGCCGGAGGTTTCCTACACGAATTGGGATGCTGCCGATCGCGACCAGTGGGCCGGCGTCCTCCGTTTCGAGCGCAAGTTCTGATCCGATCTCGGTTGGGTACCGATGTTAACTCCTGGTGGCGCCCAGCCGTATTGACCTCCGATCAGAAAACGGAAAGGCCCGGTTTTCCCGCCGGGCCTTTCTTGCATCTGCGTGTCTGCTTTCCGCCATTCCAGTGTGGATATTGCGGAATGGTTTTGGCAAGGCGGCGACCCAGCCAAGAACTGGGCAAGAAAAAAGCCGGGAGAGCATCGCTCTCCCGGCTTCCATTTTGGGCCCCTTGCGAAGATCAGGCGGCTTCGTGTTCCGTCGTGTGCGCCTTGCGGACTTCTTCGTCCGTCAGGATGCCGCTGGCGCGCAGCAGGGCGGCGAAACGGCCGTTGCTCTGGCTGAGCTCGTTGAAGCTGCCGTTCTCGATAATGCGGCCGTTGTCGAGGAAGAGAACCATATCGGCCTCGCGTACCGTCGACAGTCGGTGCGCAATGATGAAGGTCGTGCGGTTCTGGCGCAGATTGTCGATCGCCGCCTTGACCCGGTTTTCCGTTTCGACGTCGAGCGCACTCGTTGCTTCGTCGAGGACCAGGATCGGCGCATCCTTCAGGATGGCGCGGGCGATCGCGATTCGCTGGCGTTCACCACCAGAGAGCTTGTTGCCACGCTCGCCGACGCGGGTATCGTAGCCGCTTTCGCGGGTTTCGATGAAGTCGTTGGCGGCGGCGGCCTGGGCTGCACGGATCATTTCTTCCTGCGTAGCACCTTCACGGCCGAGGCAGATGTTGTCGCTGATCGAGCGGTTCAGCAGACCGGCATCCTGGAACACGGTGGCGATGAAGCGGCGCAGCGACTTGCGCGTCACCTTGGTAATGTCGTGACCGTCGACGAGGATCTGGCCCTTCTGCGGGTCGAAGACGCGCTGCAGCAGGTTGACGAGCGTCGTCTTGCCGGCGCCTGTCGGGCCGACGATGGCGACGGTCTGGCCAGCCTTCACCTTGAAGGAGATGTCGTGCAGGCCCTGCGAGGTATTGGCGAAGCCGAAGGATACATCGCGGAACTCCACTTCGCCCTTGACGTCCTTGATCTCGGCCAGGCCAGCAGGCTCTTCGCGGTCGCGTACCGAATCTTCCAGCGAGTAGAAGTCTACGAGCTTGGCGCGAGCCTCGAAAATCTGGTTTGCGAAGTTGCGCAACTGCTCCAGGCGGCCGATCAACACGTTGGCGAAGGCGATGAAGGTGATCAGCGCGCCAAGGCTCAGGCTGCCGTCCTGAACGAGAACGGTACCGATCATCAGGATCGCCATCATGGCAACCGTCGAAGCCGTACGGTTCAGCGCACCGGCAAGAGCCCACCAGTCGAGAACCGGATACTGGGCGGCCAGCAGGCGTTCAGTGAACGACTTCAGCGCCTTGGTTTCAGCTTCGATGCGGTTGTAGCTGTGCAGCACCGAGACGTTGCTGATCGAGTCGCTGACATGCGAGAAGACGGTATTGTAGTGGCTTTCGACCGAGGTCTGGCCGTCCTTCGTGCGGCTCATGACCAGGCGGCCGATGAACCAGTAGAAGACGCCGAGCAGGATGAGCACTGCGGACAGGCGCAGGTCCATCGACATGGCGGTCGGAATCATGATGACGAGCGCCACGGCGGTCGACAGATGGTTGCGCATGAATTCGAGCCACAGGCCGAACAGCGCTTCGCAGGCGCGCAGCAGCGTGTTCAGCGCGCTCGCCGTGCCGCGCTGGCTATGCCAGGACAGCGGCATCGAGATGATGCGGCCGAATGCTTCGGTCAGCAGGGAGGCGCGGCGGCCATGCGCGAGACGATCCGCCTCGCGGGACACCACGATGAACGCTACGGCACTGAAGACGGCGAAGCTCGCCCACAGCACCATGGTCGGCGTGACGGCTTCTTTCTTGGCAATGGCGTCGAAGATACGGCCGAACAGAACCGGTTCGTAAATGGTGGTCATCGCCAACGCGATGTTTGCGATCACGACCATCCACACGCGGTATCGGTACGCGCCAAGATACTTCAGGGCTCTCGCATAGACTTTGAACAGTGACACGTCTGGCACCCTCTTTGCATCGGCAAAACTCGGAATGCTCGGATGCTACAGATCGCTACCTGAACCGGCGATTAACGGAATCTGACGCTGTTTTTTAACGCGAATTTTCGCGTCATACGCGCGCACTTTTTAAGTTGACGCTATCGGTTTTGTTTAAAGTGTGAGAGTTTGATGCTGCCTTGGCGTCGCATTGCCACATCGCGCAAGATCTGCCATCCAAGGTTGAATGATAAAAATTTCGCCAAGTACGTTCAATTTTGTGCCGAGCTGAGTATGTTGCCGGCAATTGGATGCGCTTTGGACGAGGCGGGACACCGTTCTGGATGTCAGCGCGCCAGCAATTCAGGCTGTGAAGCCAAGAGGTAGATGTGAATATCCATTCGTTGTTACAGCTGCTTGTAGTCATCGAAGAATGCAAGCTGGCCAAGAATGTCGTGTCCGAACTCGAGGTGGTGCTCCGTTCCTACAAGTTCGATTTCTACGGCCTGCTGCGGCAGCCCCGGCCGAATATCGAGCTTGCGAGTTTTATTCTTGCTGGCCGCTGGCCAGAAAAATGGCCGCTGACCTATGAAAACAAGCGCTATATGCTTGTCGATCCGGTCGCGCGGCATCTCAGCCGGGCGCAGCGGCCCTTCCGCTGGCGCGACGCCGTGACCGCGCTCAAGAGCGATCCGCTGCGGCGGCGCATGGAGCAGATGATGGCGGATGCCCGCGCCAACGGGCTGGTCGACGGCTACATCTTTCCCATTCACGGACGCAACGGCCTGCTCGGCAGCATGACCATCGGCGGCGATGCCGTCGATCTGTCGCCGACGGAGCTTTCGCTCTTCGATGCCGTGGCCAGGAAGACGTTCTGGCGGCTTCTGGAGCTGCGCGACGAGGCGAAATCGCTGGAGGAAGCCACCAAGGTCGATGCGAAACTGACAAAGCGCGAGATGGAGGTGCTGAGCCACCTGGCCGAAGGCATGACGTCGATCGAGATCAGCCGCCTGCTGGTGATCTCCAACCATACCGTCGACTGGTATATGAACAGCATCCAGGACAAGCTGAGGGCGAAGAACCGGCAGCACATTGTCGCAATCGCTTTCAGAAACGGTCTTATTCCGTAGCGGCAACTATTTTGATTTCTGGCAGCATGAGGAAATTGAACTTCGTGTGACAAGAAGTTAAGAATTTTCTTCGCGGGTGCAGCATTGCCCGTTTCGATGCCGTGAGGAGACTGCATTGCCCATTTCCAAGATCCTGGTTGCCAACCGTTCCGAAATCGCCATCCGCGTATTCCGCGCCGCCAACGAGCTTGGCATAAAAACGGTGGCCATCTGGGCCGAGGAAGACAAACTCGCGCTGCATCGCTTCAAAGCGGATGAGAGCTATCAGGTGGGCCGCGGCCCGCATCTTGCCCGCGATCTCGGGCCGATCGAGAGCTATCTGTCGATCGACGAGATCATCCGCGTCGCCAAGCTTTCCGGTGCCGATGCCATCCATCCCGGCTATGGCCTTCTGTCGGAAAGCCCTGAATTCGTCGATGCCTGCGATGCCGCCGGCATCATCTTCATCGGCCCGCGCGCCGATACGATGCGCCAGCTCGGCAACAAGGTTGCGGCGCGCAATCTGGCAATCTCGGTCGGCGTGCCCGTCGTGCCGGCAACCGAGCCGCTGCCGGAGGACATGACGGAAGTTGCCCGTATGGCCGAGGAGATCGGCTATCCGGTTATGCTCAAGGCCTCCTGGGGCGGCGGTGGCCGCGGCATGCGCGTCATTCGCTCCAAGGCCGATCTCGCTAAGGAAGTGACGGAAGCCAAGCGCGAGGCGAAGGCCGCCTTCGGCAAGGACGAGGTCTATCTTGAAAAGCTCGTCGAGCGCGCCCGCCATGTCGAAAGTCAGATCCTCGGCGATACGCACGGCAATGTCGTGCATCTGTTCGAGCGCGACTGTTCGGTTCAGCGCCGCAACCAGAAGGTCGTCGAGCGCGCGCCGGCGCCCTATCTCAGCGATGCGCAGCGCCAGGAGCTCGCCGCCTATTCGCTGAAGATCGCCGGAGCAACCAACTATGTCGGCGCCGGCACCGTCGAATATCTGATGGATGCCGATACCGGCAAATTCTACTTCATCGAAGTCAATCCGCGCATCCAGGTCGAGCACACGGTAACCGAGGTCGTTACCGGCATCGATATCGTCAAGGCGCAGATCCATATTCTCGACGGCTTTGCCATCGGCACGCCGGAATCGGGCGTGCCGCGCCAAGAGGACATCCGCCTCAACGGCCATGCGCTGCAGTGCCGCGTGACGACGGAAGATCCGGAGCACAATTTCATCCCGGATTACGGCCGCATCACCGCCTATCGCTCGGCGTCCGGCTTCGGTATCCGTCTCGACGGCGGCACCTCCTATACCGGCGCGATCATCACCCGCTACTACGATCCGCTGCTGGTGAAGGTGACCGCCTGGGCGCCGAACCCGCAGGAGGCGATCGCCCGCATGGACCGCGCGCTGCGCGAATTCCGCATCCGCGGCGTGGCGACAAACCTCACCTTCCTCGAAGCGATCATCACCCATCCGAAATTCCGCGACAACAGCTATACGACGCGCTTCATCGACACGACGCCGGAGCTGTTCCAGCAGGTCAAGCGCCAGGACCGCGCCACCAAGCTTTTGACCTATCTCGCCGACGTCACCGTCAACGGCCATCCGGAAACGCGCGGCCGGCCGATGCCATCGCCGAAGGCTGCCAACCCGGTGCTGCCCTATATCGACAGCAATATTCCCGATGGCACCAAGCAGCTGCTGGACAAGCTCGGTCCGCAGAAATTCGCCGAATGGATGCGCGGCGAAAAGCGGGTGCTGATGACCGATACGACCATGCGCGACGGCCATCAATCGCTGCTCGCCACGCGCATGCGCACCTATGACATCGCCAGCGTCGCCGGCACCTATGCGCGCGCCCTGCCGCAGCTTCTGTCGCTGGAATGCTGGGGCGGCGCCACCTTCGACGTCTCCATGCGCTTCCTCACCGAAGACCCGTGGGAGCGTCTGTCGCTGATCCGCGAGGGTGCGCCGAACCTGCTGCTGCAGATGCTGTTGCGCGGCGCCAACGGCGTCGGCTACACCAACTATCCCGACAATGTCGTCAAATATTTCGTCCGCCAGGCGGCCAAGGGCGGCATCGATCTCTTCCGCGTCTTCGACTGCCTGAACTGGGTCGAGAACATGCGCGTGTCGATGGATGCCGTCATCGAAGAGAACAAGCTCTGCGAGGCGGCGATCTGTTATACGGGCGATATCCTCAATTCCGCCCGCCCGAAATACGATCTGAAGTACTATACGGATCTCGCCGTCGAGCTGGAAAAGGCCGGTGCCCATATCATCGCGTTGAAGGACATGGCCGGCCTGCTGAAGCCGGCCGCGGCCAAGGTGCTGTTCAAGGCGCTGCGCGAGGCAACCGGGCTGCCGATCCATTTCCATACGCATGATACGTCGGGTATCGCAGCCGCCACCGTGCTGGCCGCGGTCGACGCCGGCGTCGATGCCGTCGATGCGGCGATGGACGCGCTGTCCGGCAATACCTCGCAGCCCTGCCTGGGTTCGATCGTCGAGGCGCTTAAAGGGTCCGAACGCGATCCAGGCCTCGATCCCGAATGGATCCGTCGCATCTCCTTCTATTGGGAAGCGGTCCGCCACCAGTATGCCGCCTTCGAAAGCGATCTCAAGGGACCGGCTTCGGAAGTCTATCTGCACGAAATGCCGGGCGGTCAATTCACCAACCTCAAGGAGCAGGCCCGCTCGCTCGGTCTTGAGACCCGCTGGCACCAGGTGGCGCAGGCCTATGCCGATGCCAACCAGATGTTCGGCGATATCGTCAAGGTAACGCCGTCCTCCAAGGTTGTCGGCGACATGGCGTTAATGATGGTGAGCCAGGACCTGACGGTTGCCGATGTCGAGAACCCCGCCAAGGATATCGCCTTCCCGGACTCGGTCGTGTCCATGCTGAAGGGCGATCTCGGCCAACCGCCGTCCGGATGGCCGAAAGCGCTGCAGAAGAAGGCGCTGAAGGGCGACAAGCCCTATATCGTCCGTCCCGGCTCGCTGCTTGCCGAAGCCGATCTCGATGCGGAGCGCAAAGTCATCGAGACCAAGCTGGAACGCAAGGTCGGCGATTTCGAATTCGCCTCCTACCTGATGTATCCGAAGGTCTTCACCGACTATGCGCTGGCGGCCGACACCTACGGCCCGGTCTCGGTGCTGCCGACGCCGGCCTATTTCTACGGGTTGAAGGAAGGCGACGAACTGTTTGCCGAAATCGAGAAGGGCAAGACACTCGTCATTGTCAACCAGGCGATGACGGCGACCGATGAGAAGGGCATGGTCACGGTGTTCTTCGAACTCAACGGCCAGCCGCGTCGCATCAAGGTGCCGGATCGCGCCCATGGTGCTTCGGGAGCCGCTGTCCGCCGCAAGGCGGAGCCGGGCAATGCCGCCCATGTCGGTGCGCCGATGCCGGGCGTCATCTCCACGGTCTTCGTCTCGCCCGGCCAGGCGATCAAGGCCGGCGACGTGCTGGTTTCGATCGAAGCCATGAAGATGGAGACGGCGCTGCACGCCGAAAAGGACGGCACGATCTCCGAGGTGCTGGTGCGCGCCGGCGACCAGATCGATGCCAAGGATCTGCTCGTCGTCTACGGCGCGTAATCGGCAAGGTCGGTTTTCGAACCGAGCCGCTGACTGGGATGTGGAATGTCTTCGTCGCAAGGCCGCGCTGTTACAGCCGGCCTTGCGACGAAGATGCCTTCATCTCGTTGTGTGAGCCTGCCGCTCTGCGATGGCTGCCCAAAAGGCCGCCAGTAGCGCGAGCACTGCCGATACCAGCAGTAGTGTAAATAGAGCGTGGATCGTCGGCGATCGGGCGAGAAACAGGCCGGCGACGGAGCCTATCAGCGCGCCGCCTGATATCCTCATGGCGGCGGCCAGACCAGCAGCTGTTCCGACCATGTCCGGCCGTACCGACATTGCGCCGCTGTTGGCAGCCGGCATGGTCAGCCCGTTGCCGAGGCCGATGAACATGCAAGGACCGAAGAGCGCCAGAACATGTGTCATGCCCAATAGCGAAAGAGCGAGGCCGGTCGTCAGGCCGATGCAGGTGAGAAGCCGCGCGATGACAAGGATCATGCCGAGCGGGATTCTTGCCCCGTAGCGGCCGGCCAGGTAGCTGCCCAGAACGAAGCCGGTGGGAATCAGGCCCATGTAGAAGCCGAGCTTGGCGCTCGATCCGCCGAGCGTATCGCCTATCGTGAGCGGCGCTCCTCCGAGGAAGACATAAAGCACGCCCATCGAGCAGGCCATGCAGAGGGTGTAGGCCCAAAAACGCGCCGAACGCAAAAGCAGCGCGTAGGAGGCAACGTAGTTTCTGCGCGCACCCGACGCGGGCGCTCTCGATCCCTTCAATTCGTGCATGGACAGGACGAAGGCGGCAACACCGAAGATTGCGAGGACAATGAAGCTGGCGCGCCAGCCGAAAAACTCGTCCAGTGAGCCGCCGAACAGAGGTCCAATCATGGGCGCAAGCGCCCATCCCATGGCGAGATAGCCGAATTTGCTGGCCGCTTCGCGCTCGTCGGATGTCTCCTTGATGACGACAAGCGCAACGGAGTAGCACGGCCCGATGCAGGCCTGCATCGCGCGGAAGACGAGAAAGGTGCCGATATCAGGAGCGAGAACGCAGCCGATCGAGGCGATGATAAAAATGGAAAGCGCCGTCAGGACGACCGGCCTGCGGCCGAAGCGATCCGATATCGCGCCGCCGATGGCCTCAAGCGAGGCGGTGACGAAAGAGAAGCCGGCGACCGAGAGGTTCACGAGGGCGAAATCGGCATGGAATGCCGCTGAAATCTTCGGCAGAGACGGCAGGATCATGTTGACCGGCAGCACGGCAAGGGCGGAAAGCAGGATGAGGGTCGTCAGCCGCGGCCGTGTGGCTGCTCTTTCGATTGTCGTGTCTTCGATTGCTTGTGTGGATGAACTTTCGATGCGGCTCTTTGTGCGCGTCATGGCCTTGTCCGTCGTGTGGGTGGGAAGTCGAGGAAAATCTGACGGGCGCCGCCCAGTTTCAGGGCAATAAAAAAGGCCCCGTCAGGAGCCTGCTTACCGCGCATGGATGCTTTCGCCGGATGGTTACACCATCCTGCCCATGCGCCTTCCTACCACCACGAGAACCAATGTCGTGTTCATGGGCACTAGAGCTAGACGGAAAGCCGCGCGTGGTCAATGCGCGGCCCATTCGCCGGAGCAGCGATTTGTCTACCGGGAAATCCTAGATGTCGTAGCTGTGGCCGGCATTCAGCGTCGAGATGAATTGCTTGGTCCGCTCCTGAGAGGGGTTGGAGAAGACGTTACGCGAGGAACCGGTCTCGACGATGCTGCCCGCTTCCAGGAAGACCACGTTGTTGGCAATCTTCGAGGCGAGGCGCAGGTCGTGCGTTGCCATGACCATGGTGGTGCCTTCATTGGCGAGCTTGCCGAGGACCTCGACCACTTCCGCCGCCAGTTCCGGATCGAGCGCAGAGGTCGGCTCGTCGCAGAGCAAGACGCGGGGCGAGGGGGCAAGCGCCCGGGCGATGGCGACGCGCTGCTGCTGGCCGCCCGACAGCGTCGAGGGCCAGGCATCCATCTTGTGCGCCATACCGACCTTGGTCAGCAGTTCGACGGCGCGGGTGCGGGCCTTTTCAGTCGGCCAGCGCAACACCGTCGTCAGGCCTTCCATGACGTTCTCGATGGCGGTGCGATGCGGAAAGAGCTGGAAATTCTGGAAAACCATGCCGGTCTGCCGGCGGATCTTCTGGATATCCTGCCAGGCCACGCGCTTGTTCGGCGCAAAGGAGACTGACTCGCCGCCGATGTTGATCGTTCCGGCAGTCGGGATTTCCAACAGGTTGATGCAGCGCAGCAGCGTGCTCTTGCCGCCGCCGGATGGACCGACCAGCGCCGTCACCGTGCCCTCTGGGATCATCAGGCTGATATCCTTGAGGATGACGTTGTCGCCGAAGCGCTTTTCGATGTGGGACAGCTCGATCATGCGCGTGCCTCCAGCGTGCCGCCGGAGCGGGAGAAATGGCGCTCGAGGTAGCCCTGCAGCGTCGAGAGGAAAGTGCTGAGCACGAGATAGATAATGGCAGCCTCGACATAGAGGATCAGCGGTTCATAGGTCGTCGCCACGATGCGCTGCGCGGCCTGGAACAGCTCCGGCACGGTGATGGCGGCTGCGAGCGAGGTATCCTTGACCAGCGAGATGAAGGTATTCGACAGCGGCGGCACGGCGACGCGAGCTGCCTGCGGCAGGATGGTGCGGCTCATCGCCTGGCGCCAGTTCATGCCGATCGAATAGGCGGCTTCCCACTGGCCCTTCGGTACGGAGGAGATGACGGCACGGATGATTTCCGACGTGTAGGCGCCGACGCTGAGCGTGAAGCCGATGACAGCGGCCGGAAATGCGTCGAGCAGAATGCCGAGGCTCGGCAGGCCATAGAAGATGACGAAGAGCTGCACCAGCAACGGCGTACCGCGGATCACCCAGACATAGAAGCGCGCGACGGCGACCAGCGGCGGCGGGCCGAACAGGCGCGTAACGGCGGTGAGCAGGCCCAGCAATATGCCGAGGATGAAGGTGATCAGGGTGAGCGGGATGGTGAAGATGAGCCCTGCCCAAAGCAGCGTGCCCAGTGACTCCGACATCAGTTGCAACCAATGCTCCACGGAGAAGCCTTTCGATAAAAGAATGCGTCCGGAGGTGACCCCGGACGCATCTTTTTCACAGTTTTATGTCTCTGCCTATGCCTTCTTACTTCGAAACATCCTGTCCGAAGTACTTCTGCGAGATCTTGGCATAGGTGCCGTCTGCCTTGATATCGGTCAGCGCCTTGTTGATAGCGGCCTGCAGTTCCGGCTCACCCTTGCGGATGATAACGGCCGAATAATCGGCATTGGACTGCTGGGCGACGATCTTCACCGGCGCGTCGGGCTTATGCTTCTTGAAGTCGAGGAAGGAAAGGCTGTCGTTGATGGTGGCGTCGGCGCGGCCGGTCAGCACCAGCTGGATCGACTGGTCGAAGCCGTCGGTGCCGACGAGCGTGGCGCCGGACTGTTCAGCGAGCTTGCCGAAGTTGCTGGTCAGCGACTGTGCGGCCTTCTTGCCCTTCAGATCAGCGAAATCCTTGATGTCGGCGTTGCCATCCTTGACGATCAGCACCGCCTTGGAGGCAATGTAGGGCTCGGAAAAATCATACTTCTTCTTGCGGGCATCGGTGACGCCGACTTCGTTGATGACGGTATCGTAACGGTTGGCGTCGAGGCCGGCGATCAGGCCGTCCCACTTGCCTTCCAGGAACTGTGCCTTGACGCCGAGCTTGGCGGCGATGGCTTCGGCGATCTCGACGTCGAAACCGGTGAGCTTGCCGCTCTCGTCATGATAGGTGAAGGGCGCGTAGGTGCCTTCCGTGCCGACCTTCAGCGCGCCGGCGGCCTGGATCGCCTTGAGATTGTCGCCGGCATGGGCGGGGAGCAGGAGCGCGGCCTGCACGAGGGCGGCGGCGGCAACAGTCTTCAACCAGTTCATCGTTTTCTTCCGTTTCTGGAGCGGTTTCATTCAATATTGCATACATCGCAGAAAAAATGGATCGAGGAAGCGTAGAAAACTGCGAGATAAATGGGCAATTGCGAATATTTTTCTCAAGATGCAGCGGATATCGCGCATTAGCTCATAGCGGGTGATGAAGGCGCGAGATGATCCACCGCCTGTTGACGAGGGTTGCCGCGGCGTGGCAGCTTTCAGTTGAGAGCGTGGTCTTTTTCCGCTCGCTCGTCGTGGTGCCTGCCGCGACATCGTTACGGTATTGATTGATGCATCCGAGGCTCCTCAAGACATTTCTGGCAGTCGCCCACAATAGAAGCTTCACGCGCGCTGCCGACGAGGTTCATCTCGCGCAGTCGAGCGTCAGCGATCAGATGCAGACGTTGGAGGCCGAGTTGGGCACCGCGCTCTTCGTCCGTTCGCGGCACGGTTTGGAATTGACGCAGGCCGGTCAGGTATTTGTTTCCTATGCCGAAGAAATTCTCGTGCTGGCTGATGAGGCGCGCATAGCCGTCACGGCTGCGGGCGGTTCCAAGACAGGTTCGGTCAACATCGGCGCGCTTGAGACCATCGCCGCCGTCCGGCTGCCGGAATGGTTAGCCGGCTTTCAGAGCGCGCATCCTGATATTGCGCTCAGGCTGAAGGTTGCGGGAACTGGCGAGCTGATGCGCAAACTGGAGGCTGGCGAGCTCGATGTCGTCTTCTGTTTCGACAATGGCGGTCTCGATGAGCGCTTCGTCAAGCGCGTGGTTTGCAAGGAGGTGCTGGTTCTCGTGACACCCACGGGGGGCGCCTTCGACTTGCGAAAGCCTGATCTGGCTGAGCTTGCCACGAATAATTTCCTGGCAACCGAGGTTGGGTGCGTCTATCGCAACATGTTCGACAAGGCCTTTGTCGAAGCCGGTCTGGCGCCGCCGAGGCTCGCCGCCGAAGCTGGCAGCATCGGCGCGATCGTGCGATTGGTTGCCGCGGGTGCTGGTATGGGACTGGTGCCGCGCCTCGGCGTCGTCGATGCCATTGATCGGGGCGAAATCAACGAGCTGCCTTGGCCTGGGCCGTCGCAAACCGTTCCGCTGGTGATGATCTGGCGCCGCCGGCGCGTGCAGCCGCCGTCTCTGAAATTGCTGTTGGCGGCTGCGAGCGAAGGTTTTGCGCCGGCTAGATCAGTCGATGCCCACCCTCGACATGCAGTACGGTTCCCGTCGTAAAGCCGTTGCCCATCAAGTAGCCGATGGCGTCGGCTACATCCTCCGGCTGGCCGACGCGTCCGACCGGTAGCCGTTTTGCCATGGCGTCCAAGGTTTCGTTTCTTTTATCGCCGGCCACGAACGTCCAGATCGGTGTGTCGACCCAGCCCGGCGACACGGCATTGACGCGGATCGGCGCCAATTCGACCGCAAGCGCGCGTACCAGCCCTTCCAGTGCCGCATTGACTGCGGCCACGACCGATCCGCGCGGCGAGGGCCGGTAGGCCGCCACGCCGGAGGTGAAGGTGAGGGAGCCAGAAGGCGACAGTGCTGGCGCGCCGTATTTTGCCAGCAGCAACGGCCCGAAGAATTTGCTGTCCACGACCTTTTGTGCGGCCTTCAAATCCACGTTGGGCAGGAGTTCATAGGCTCCTTCGATGTCGGCGGCGGTGCTGACGATGTGGTCGACCTTGCCAATGCGATCGAAAAGGGCGGCTACCTCAGCTTCCCGAGAAATGTCTATCGCCACCGTCGACAGCACCGGATGTGACAGTTCGGTGCTGATACGGCCGAGCCTGTCCGCATTCCGCCCGGCGATGATGACCTCCGCCCCGGCGGCAAGCGATTGCTTCGCCAGCGCCAAGCCCATTCCGGAACTGCCGCCGACGATCAGAATCCTTGAATTTGCTATGTCTGCCATTGCCATGCTTTTCACTCCTACAGCTGATGACCGTAGTGGAGATTTGGCAGAGAGGGGCGCGGAGCGAAAACGGAGAAAACCGATGGCGCTATCGGCATGTCCGATAGAGGGCTGACGGCGAGATTTTAGACGATATGCGGGAGTCTCGTCTCAAGCCGTGCGTCGTCTCATCGCTATGCTCACCGAGGAGATTTCGGCCGAGCCGAGCCCCAGATTGTCGGCGTTTCTGGCTTGGACCACAGAGCACTTGGCGCAGCGCGAGTCTCGCTTGTCTCCGCGGGCGATCGAGGATCGCTTCGAGGCGGAGCGCCTATTTGGTGACGATGACGATCACGGCTTCACGCCCACGCGGTGGTAGGCTGGCGAGAGTAAGGAAGTGTCGATAGGTTATTGATGGCGCGGCAGGCGAGGTCCGATGCTTTTGGCCGCGGGCGGGTCGTCTGGCGCTTTGTCGCGCTGCGGGAACGGCGGGGTTCGACGCAACGCGTGATACCGCCTCTCGATTTCTTCCTGCTGGGCCGGTGGAAGATCGGCCATAACTTCGTCGATCGTGCGAGGCATGCGGGTTGCTTTCGTTGAAGTGCCGAGAGGTGGATACGAATTAGCCCGGCGATTTCTTGGGATCGGCAGCGCGCGGATAAGTCCGCTCTTCTTGAAATTGACCGTCGACCTTCTGGATCTTGACCGATCCTCCATCCTTGCCGGCAGCCTTCTCGAGGGCGCCGCCTTTGGTCGCATCGGATTTGGTACCGAAGCTCGCCGTAGGACGACTCGCGCCGTCTTTGGTCAAATCCCAGCGATCTTTCTTCTCGTTATGCGTAAGCGTCAATTTCGGCAGCTTGGCCATTTCCTCCTCCAGAAGCGTTGCGCCTCTCTGGTTTGAATGTTGCGTTTTTATTCCTACTATTGATGGGTCGAAAATGCGAAACCCCGAACTTGTCCTTCGGTTTAGACTCATGCTATTTTCAACCACTAATGGTAGGTCGAAAGAACGAAAAGATAAACCAACTTCATCGCCTGCTCCCCGAGGGGCTGGTGGTTGACACCGCTTGGCTGGAAAAACACGGCTACCGTCGGCAGTGGCGGGAAAAATACGTGGCGCATGGCTGGCTCGAAGGTGTCGTTCGTGGCGTCTATAAGCGACCGACCGGCAACCTTGATCAGGCGATAGCCTGGCAGCGCGTGATCATCTCGCTCCAGCGACTTCTGGACAAATCCGTGCACGTCGGCGGCCGCAGTGCCCTCGAGCTACAAGGCCTGACGCACTACCTCCGCTTTTCTGGCAAGCCAGGAATCCATCTCTATGCCTATGTCAGCTTGCCTGGCTGGGTCGAGCGAATACCGACCGACGCTCAGTTCGTCGAACACAAGGCAGACAAGCTCTTCGATGCCGACGCACCTGGAAGGACACGTATCGCATGGGGACACTGGGGATGGGAGCTCGATCTCTCCGCGCCGGAGCGCGCGCTTTGCGAACTTCTTGACCTGCTCCCGTCCCGGGAGACGTTCCATCAAGCGGACGTCCTAATGGAGTCGGTTCGCACGCTAAGCCCAAAGCGGGTTCAGGCCGTGCTGGAAGCGTGCCGGAGCGTGAAAGTGAAGCGGCTGTTTCTGTGGTTCGCCGAGCGGCACGCCCATCCATGGTTCGGCCGGCTCGATCTCAAACGTATCGACCTCGGTCGTGGCAAGCGCCAGATCGTGGCCGGCGGTCGGCTGGACAGCAAGTATCAAATCACTGTGCCGGAGACACTCGATGCCGGCGTCTGAAGCCTATCGCGCACAAGTCAGTCTCCTCGTTCGAGTTCTGCCGCTCGTTGCAGAGGAGAACGTCTTTGCATTGAAGGGTGGCACCGCCATCAATCTTTTCGTTTGAGACCTTCCACGTCTGTCGGTCGATATCGATCTGACCTATCTGCCGCTCGAGGATCGCGCGACCTCTCTCGCCAATATCGACGCCGTCATACGACGGATCGCTGCTCGAATTGGGGAGAATGTACCACGCAGCCGCACCCAGGTCGTGCCGCTGCACAGCGAAGGCGCAGCCACAAAGGTGCTGGTTGCCTCCGACGGTGTGCAGATCAAGATCGAGGTGACGCCTGTCATTCGTGGCTGCGTCTACTCTCCCGAGACACGCTCGGTTTGCGACCGGGTCGAAGAGCTCTTCGGCTATGCCGCGGTGCCTGTTGTGTCCTTCCCGGACCTCTACGCAGGCAAGATCGTCGCCGTCTTGGATCGGCAGCACCCGCGAGATCTGTTCGATGTCAGAGATCTGCTCGCGAATGAGGGTATGTCCGATGAGCTACGGCGCGCCTTCATTGTCTACATCCTGAGCCACAACAGGCCGATGGGCGAGGTCTTGGCGCCGACGCGCAAAGACTTACGCCACGAGTTTGACGCGGGGTTTGCCGGCATGACGGAAGAGCCCGTGACCCTGGAGGCGTTGTACGATGCTCGTGAAGCTCTAATCGCCGATGTCGTTGGCAAGATGCCTGCCGAGCACCGGCGCTTTCTTCTCTCCTTCAAGGCCGGCGAGCCAGAGTGGGACTTGCTAGGAGTGCCTGGAGCCGCGGACTTGCCGGCGGTGCGCTGGAAGGTCGACAACTTGGCCAAACTTTCGGAGGGCCGACGCGAAAAGCTGTTGTCTGATCTCAGGCGGGTGCTCGCGACATGAGATACGGAGGACGCATGGGGAACGCCGAAGTGAAAAGGAACAGGGCGACGATCTGCAAGCTACGCTCCGCAGTAGTTGGCTCTCGGGCTGTGGCGCTGACAATGTGGATTGCCAGAACGTCGACGCTTCAAAGCACAGCCGAGCTGAGAGGCTAGACCATGGTCCGTCTCTTCGTCGGCGTTACGGACAAGGCCTGGTTCGATCAGTTGAGCGCCTCTGTTCCGCATGACGAAGTCAATTTCTGGCAACCCAGCGGAACGACGCAGTTTCGCGCGCTTCAGCCCGGCGAACTATTCCTCTTCAAGCTGCATGCGCCAAACAACTTCATCGTTGGCGGCGGCATTTTCGGTCACGCGTCAATCGCGCCGCTGTCTCTGGCCTGGGAAGCCTTTGGCCTTAAGAACGGTGTTTCCAATCGCTCTGAAATGCGGGCGCGAATTGCGAGCTATCGCCGGGATCCAATTGCTCTGGATGATAAACAGGATCCGGTCATTGGTTGTCGAATACTGACCCAGCCGTTCTTTTGGCCTGGGAAGTGTTGGTTTCGAGATCATATCGGCAACAGTCGTGTATGCACGTCTTATGCGGCAACGACCGGTCGTCGCAGATAGCTGCCGTTCACGATCTCGCAGAAGCTTTGCCGCCGGTTCCTTGAAACAGGGCAATCGCCAGCTCGTCGCCGTCAAAATTACTTGCCAGTTTGACGGCCTCCTCCAGGGCGACCTGCTTTTCAAGGAGGTGATAGAAAAAACCATGCACGAAGAGCGGGATGGCCGCGCCATCCGGGTATTCGGCGGGCGCAATGTAGGCGCGGGCGCCTCCGGAAAGAAAGGCCTGTGCGAAGGCCTCGTTGCCTGTCAGGCACGCCGTACTCAAGACGACCTTACCTGGCAGCTTGATCCGGTTCATGAGATTGGCGGGCGGCAGGCTCCCTTTGACGAGGGCTGACGTGTCGATTTCCTCGACGAATTGCCCGAGTACGAAGCCCGTCTCATCGCCGTGGCCGGACAGGATGACATATTCCGGCGCGGTTTCCCCCTGACCCAGGCATTTTAGAACATCGACGGGTGTCCCCGGCAAATGCAGCAGAACCGCAGCCCCAAGGCTTTCGAGAATTGCCCTGAGAAGAAGCGCCTCGCCGGTATCGCCGATGGCGATAATCGCAACCGGCTCACGGGGCCAGGAAAAATACTTGTCGATCATCACCTAATCTCCGGCCTTCCCGAAGGACGTGAAGTTCTGGCACAGCATGCACGCTTTTCGGCGCCTTTGCCGCGAATGGCGTAGTAGCGACACCTCTAGCGATAGAATTTATTCCCGCTTACTTCAAGCCGTAGCCGTGCGCCGTTTCATCCGCTCGCTGATAATGATGATAAAGCCGGCGCTAAGGATGAGGATGGCGCCGATGAAGGTGTTGATGCCAGGAATATCGCCCCAGATCAGGTAGCCGAGCAGAAAAGCCCAGACGAGCGAGGTATATTCGAACGGCGCCAGCACCGAGACGGGCGCCTGGCGCATGCCTTCGAAGAGGGCGAGCTGGCCAGTGCCGGCAATGACGCCGGTTAGCAGAAGCAGGACGATCTGGAATGGGGTCGGCGTGTGCCAGTAGGCGATGGCCATGCCGGCGGTCAGGATGATGAACAGGATGTTTGAGACGGCCATCTGGATATGGCTCTTCTCGTGCAGCGCGGTCTTGCGCAAGAGCACCATGCCGCTTGCCCAGAGGACGGCTGCCTGCAGCGCCAGATAGACCGGCCAGGAGATCGACAGGCCCACCGGATTGGACGCGATCACGACGCCGCAGAAACCGACGCCGACGGCCATCCAGCGCGCGACGGTGACCTTTTCGCGTAGCACGATGGTCGCAAGGATCGTGCCGACGATCGGTGCGGCGTAGTAAAGTGTCGTTACCTCGGCAAGCTGCAGATAGGAGGCTGCCGTATAGTAGGAGATCCAGGCGATCAGGATGATAATGCTACGCACGATCATCGGCTTGATGATCGGCGAGCGTGCCACCTTACGGGCGAGCGACGGTCCTTCGAAGACGAAGCAGCCGGCAAGGATCGTGCAACTGCGGATGAACAGGACCTGCCAGACCGGGATGGAGGTGACGAGCAGCTTCACCGCCGAATCGTGGGCAGTGAACATCATATAGGCAAACACCGTAAGTAGGATGCCAAAGCTGATGGAATTTTTCACGGAAACACCAAGGGATAACCCGACGCGCGCGGGCCAAAGAATCTTTCAGGCTTCAAGCGATAGGAGCCTAGTTTTTCATCGTCAATAGGGCTTTTCGCCTATGCCGTACGGTTACGATTTATTTATTCGGGGTTGTGGCACCTTTGCCTCCGCTTTAACAGGTGGAGATGAAATGTGACCGTTCCTGCCTGTTTCCATCGTTGAGATTTCAATCGATTTAAATAGACTGCGGTGCCGATTTGGAGGAATTTCATGGACGAAATGGCAAAATTTGAGGGACTCGAGGCCCGTCGGAGCGCATTTTTCACAAAACCGCGCGCAGCTGTTTCGTTGATGTTCCTGTTGAACGGCTTCATGGTCGGCTGCTGGGCACCGAAAATTCCGGAATTCGCTGAGCGGCTGCAACTCACGAAATTCGAGCTCGGTTTGATGATCCTAGTCTTCGGCGTTGGCTCGCTGGTCATGATGCCGCTTGCCGGCGCGCAGATTGCCGTGCGTGGCTCGCGCGTCGTGGTGCGTGCCTTTGCGGTGCTGCTGCTGCCGATGATTCTGGCCCTCACGCTCGCGCCGAACGTATGGACCGCGGCCGTCGCACTCTTCCTCTTCGGTGGCTTCATCGGCGCCATGGACGTGGCGATGAACGCCAATGCCGTCTCGGTCGAAAAGGCCATGCGCCGGGCGATCATGTCCTCGTGCCACGCCTTCTGGAGCCTCGGCGGCCTGTTGGGTTCGGCGATCGGCGGTTTGCTGATCTCTCGCTGGGGCTTTCTCGGCCATGCCGAGGCCTCGACGGTTCTTGCCGTTCTCTTCCTGATTATTGCCTGGCCGATGGTTCTCGGCGACCAGCCGCATCCCGATGAGGCTAAGCCGAAGGCGCGGCTGCCGATGATCCCGCTGCCGTGGCTGCTTGGCATTGTGGCGCTGTTCTGCATGGTACCGGAAGGCGCGGTGCTCGACTGGAGCGCGCTCTATCTCGGTCAGGAAAAAGGCGCGTCGGTGGCGCTCTCGGGTTTCGGTTTCGCCGCCTTCTCGGCCACCATGGCGACCATGCGCTTCGCCGGCGATTTCGTTCGCGATTGGCTGGGCGCAGTCCGGACGCTGCGCGTCTGCACGGTCTTTGCCATCGTCGGTATGCTGATGGCGGCGCTGGCGCCGAATGCCGAGATTGCGATCCTCGGCTTTGCGCTTTGCGGCATCGGCATTTCCAACATGGTGCCGATTGCCTTTTCCGCTGCCGGCAACATTCCGGGGCTGCAGCCCGGCATCGGCATTTCGGTCGTCACCACGCTTGGCTATTCCGGCATGCTGGTCGCGCCGTCGGCTATCGGCTTTGCCGCCGAGCATGTTGGCTTCTCGCCGGTCCTGATGGCGCTGCCGGTGCTGTTGCTTGTCGTGTTGGCGTTGTCGTCGTTGGCGCGCTATGCTGACGGCATCGGCGAGAGCGAGCAATAATTTCGTCGTTTTTACCCGCTAGCGGGTGGATCCGTCCGATCAAAAGAGATTGCCGCAGCGGTTGACAACGACCGTTTCGTGATCCACCTGAAAGGTACCCATTTCCGAGGCCTGCGAGAGCTTTCCATGTCGTCCGCCACCGATTTCGATCCGAAACCGCGCCGTTCCTCCGTTGCCGTCGATGTCGGCGGCGTGATCGTCGGCGGCGGTGCCCCCGTGGTCGTGCAGTCCATGACCAATACCGATACGGCCGATATCGATTCGACCGTCGCCCAGGTCGCCGCCCTTTACAAAGCCGGTTCGGAACTCGTGCGCATCACTGTCGATCGCGATGAAAGCGCCGCCGCCGTGCCGAAGATCCGCGAGCGGCTGCTCCGTCTCGGCATGGACGTGCCGCTGATCGGCGACTTCCACTATATCGGCCACAAGCTGCTGGCCGATCATCCGGCCTGCGCTGAAGCGCTGGCGAAATACCGCATCAATCCCGGCAATGTCGGCTTCAAGGACAAGAAGGATAAGCAGTTCGCCGAAATCATCGAGATGGCGATCCGCTACGACAAGCCGGTGCGCATCGGCGTCAACTGGGGGTCGCTCGATCAGGATCTCCTGACCGCACTGATGGACAAAAATGCCGCCGAAGGTTCGCCGCTGTCGGCACGCCAGGTGACGCGCGAGACGATCGTGCAGTCGGCGCTGATCTCGGCCGATCTTGCCGAGGAAATCGGCCTGCCGCGCAACCGTATCATCCTGTCGGCCAAGGTCAGCCAGGTGCAGGATCTGATCGCCGTCTATTCCATGCTGTCCGAGCGTTCCGACCATGCGCTGCATCTCGGCCTCACCGAAGCGGGCATGGGTTCGAAGGGCATCGTCGCCTCATCCGCCGCCATGGGCTATGTGCTGCAGCACGGCATCGGCGATACCGTCCGCGTCTCGCTGACACCGGAGCCGAATGGCGACCGTACCCGCGAAGTGCAGGTGGCGCAGGAGCTGCTGCAGGTCATGGGCTTCCGTCAGTTCGTGCCGGTTGTTGCAGCTTGTCCCGGCTGCGGTCGCACGACCTCGACCGTCTTCCAGGAGCTGGCGCAGAACATCCAGAATGATCTGCGCAAGAACATGCCGGTCTGGCGCGAGAAATATCCGGGCGTCGAGGCACTGAACGTCGCCGTCATGGGCTGCATCGTCAACGGACCTGGCGAGAGCAAGCATGCCGATATCGGCATCTCGCTGCCCGGCACCGGCGAATCGCCCGCCGCTCCCGTCTTCATCGACGGTCAGAAGGCCATGACGCTGCGTGGCCCGAACATCGCTTCGGATTTCGAGGCGCTGGTGAGCGACTATATCGAAAAGCGGTTCGGCCAGAAGAACGTCGCGGCGGAGTGATCCGCCGCTTGCCGGATTGCGGTTCTTACGCAATTCCGGCCGGAAAACCGCTGCCCACCTTTCCTGGAATTGCTCTAGATATTGCTCGTCAGCAGCTTGATGCCGGCGAAGCAATAGAAGCCGGCCATCGCGCCTTCGATCCAGCGACGCGCACCGCGGTAGATCTTCAGCGCATGCGGCGTGGAGAATAGGACCGCATAGCCCATGAACGCCAGGAAACCGGTGGTGCAGCAGACGACGATGATCAGCACCGCGACCGAGGCGGGGGCGCCCTGCGGCATGCCGAGCGCGATGATGGCGAGCCAGGCGAAGATCGCCTTCGGATTGGTGACGTGGATACCGTAGCCGCGCAGGATCAGTGACTTGAAGCTTGGCGTTTTCGGCCCCTCTGTGGTGGCGGTCAATTCTCCGTTTGAGCGCACGGCGCGAAACGCCTTGTAGGCGAGGTAGAGCAGATAGATGCCGCCGAAGATCTTCAGGAGCTCCAGCGCCATCGCGTAGGTCTGCAGCAGCGTGGCGAGGCCGGCGGCAGCGGCAATCGCCCATGTCAGCGAGCCACCGAAGATGCCGAGCGAGAAGGTCATGCCGGCCTTGCGGCCGTGGGTCATCGACGTGCCGATAATAGCCATGATGGCCGGGCCGGGACTGACCACGGCAATAATATAGGCGATATAGGCCGGCAGGATCTGCGGCAGGTAGGTAAGCGCTTCGCGCATGAGGAACATTCCTGGGGCGTTGGTTGGCGCGAAGGATTCCGCGTCTACGGGCCAATTCAGCGCAGGAACTTCTCACAAAGCGAAACGGAAATCACCCTCCGGAGCGCAGATTCTTGTCATGGTGACATTCGCTGGCGTCGAGCGAGGTCCGGGTGAAGGAGCGCTCCAAGACGCAGCGCGCGCTCAGTTTCTGCGATTTGCCACGAACCGGGCCGTCTCGATCAAGATGTTCGCTTTGTCGCCATAGCCGGACAACAGGTCGCCGGCCTCGGTCACCAGCCTTGAAACCGTCGCCTCTGCCCATTCCCGGCCGTGCAGGCCGACGAGCGTGCCCTTGCCGCGGGCAGCATCCTTGCCGGTCGCCTTGCCCATGGTGGCGGCATCGGCGGTGAGGTCGAGCAGATCATCGGCAAGCTGGAAGGCAAGGCCGGTCTTTTCGCCGAAAAGCCGCAGGCACTTGCGGTCTTCGTCTGAGGCGCCGGCGATGATGGCGCCGGCCTCGCAGGCAAAGCGGATCAGCGCGCCCGTCTTCATCGCCTGCAGCGTCGTGATGCCGCTTTCGTCAGGCGTTTCCTTTTCTGCGGCAAGATCGAGCGCCTGGCCGCCGGCCATTCCGCCGATGCCGGCCGCCCGTGACAGCGCTAGCACGAGCGCCACTTTCCGGTCGGCGGGCAGTTGCGTTTCGGGCGCCGCGATGATGTCGAAGGCATAGGTCAACAGGCTGTCGCCCGCCAGGATCGCCGTCGCATAGTCGTAGGCGATATGCACGGTCGGCTGGCCGCGGCGCAGGTTGTCATCATCCATGGCAGGTAGGTCGTCATGGACGAGAGAATAGCAGTGCACGCATTCGAGCGCGGCGGCGATCCTGAGCGCTGCGTCTGCGTCGCCGCCGAGAAGGGCTGCGGATTCCAGGATGAGAAAGGGCCTCAACCGCTTGCCGCCGTTCAGCACACCATGGCGCATTGCGCTCAGCAGCCGGGCCGGGCGGACGATTTCGTCGTCGAGGCTGGCGTCGGCCAGAAGCCGGTTCAGCAGGGCTTCGATCTTGCCGGCATTGTCCTTGAGACGGTGCTCGAATGAGGAATAGGTGCTGTCCATGGCGGCTGTTTGGCATGAGAGGCGGTTGCTGGCAACGAGAATTGTCAACAGCCGGGCGCGGAATCATGCCGTACTCTGGTCATCACTCCGTGTAGACGGTATGACGAGTGCAGCATCAGAGCGTTTCCCGGATGCATTGAGAGTGCCCCGGGATGGAGCGACCGTGGACTTTCGGCAATTGGACATATCGACCGACAATGAGGAGGAAGCCGAGGTGCCGCAACGGTCCTCCCTGTTTGCGCGCTTCAAGGAAAGGCCGCTTTGGCAACGCATCGTCCTCGCACTGATCAGCCTTTTCCTGCTGCCCTATCTCCTCATCGTCCTCTACCTGCTGCCATTCATTCACCCGATCTCCACCTTGATGCTAGGAGATGCCGCTACCTTTAAGGGCTATAATCGCCGCTGGGTTCCGCTCGAGAATATCTCGCCGGTGCTGGTGAAATCGGTGATGGTTTCCGAGGACGGGCAGTTCTGCTTTCACGGCGGCGTCGATTGGGGCGAGATGCGGATGCTCGTGCAGGAGACACTGCGCGGCAAATCCACGCGCGGCGGCAGCACGATCCCCATGCAGACGGTGAAGAACCTGTTCCTGTGGAACGGCCGTTCCTTCGTGCGCAAGACGCTGGAGCTGCCGCTTGCGGTTTCCGCCTCCTTCGCCTGGTCGAAGCGCCGGATGATGGAGATCTACCTCAATGTCGCTGAATGGGGGCCAGGCATCTATGGCATCGAGGCGGCGGCGCGCTATCATTTCAAGGTGCCGGCCTCCAAGCTGACGGCCCGCCAGGCAGCCCTGCTTGCGGTCTCGCTACCGAACCCGATCGATCGTGTCGCTGGCAAGCCGGGGCGGGGGCTCAGCCAGCTCGCATCGCTGATCCAGCGCCGCGCGCAGAATGCCGACGCATACATCAAATGTCTTTATGACTGAGATCAGAACTTGTCGTTCGATCGGCTGATCGTCATCTGGCATTCTTGGCCGTGACGTATGGGCGGATGATCTGCCAACGATGATCGGACGCACCCATGGATTTCGACGTTTTCTCGCCCGAGCTGCTCAAATATTCCAAGAGCCTGCATCCGGAGCCGCCGCCCCATTTCGGCAGGCGCTATGATCGCTCCGGCGTCTTCCAGCCGGAGCCCGGCAACACGATCGTCTGCCACGTAGCCGAAGGCTCGCAGACGCAGCATGCGATTGTTGCGGCGCGACAGAAATATCTCGACATGCCGGAGGCCAAGCAATTCGCCTTCACGCCGATTTCCAGCCTACATATGACCCTGTTCCAGGGCGTCATCGAATATCGTCGCAGCCTGCCCTTTTGGCCTGATGGCATTGCGCTCGACGCGCCGATCGACGAAATGACTGACGTCATGGGCGAGCGGCTGAAGGCTTTTGCCATGCGCGATCCGTTCAAGGTGGCGGTGACGAAGGCGCGGCCGAGCGGCCTTCTGGTCGACGGAGCAACCGAGGCGGATCGCAAGACGATGCGCGCCTGGCGAAATGCGCTGGCGGATCTTCTCGGCTATCGTCATCCCGATCATGAGGCCTATCCTTTCCATATTACGTTTGCCTATGCCATCGAGCGGCTGGCCGACGAGGCTCTGCCGCGCTGGCAGGCGATGCTGGATGAGGCGGCGGCCGCGCTTCGTGCCGAAGTGCCAGTTCTGGAGCTGCGGCCGCCTGCCTTCTGCACGTTCGGCGACATGAACCATTTCGAGGAGCTCCTCGTCTTTGAATTCCGGAGTTAACAAGGAAAAGGGAACTATGGAAAAGCTGACCCTCTATATCGGCAACAAGAACTATTCCTCCTGGTCGTTTCGGCCGTGGATCGCGCTTGAGGGCTGCGGCGTCGCCTTCGAAGAAATATTGATTCCTTTCGACTTTCCGGCCGGCAATCCGCAAATTCGTGAGGTTTCGCCGACCGGAAAGGTGCCGATGCTGGACCATGGCGGTTTCAAGATCTGGGAATCGCTCGCCATTATCGAATATGTGGCCGAACTGTTCCCCGATGCTGGTCTTCTGCCCGAGGATCGGCAGGCGCGAGCCTTAGCGCGGTCCTACAGCATGGAAATGCTTTCGGGCTTCAGCGCATTGCGCACCAACTGCCCGATGAACATGCGCCGTCCGGTGAGCCGTCCCGATCTGCCTGAGGATGTCACGAAGGATGTCGCACGCATCGAAACCATCTGGCGCGAGGCGCGTTCCCGTTCCGGCGGCCCCTTCCTGTTTGGGGCCTTTTCTGGCGCCGATGCGATGTTCGCACCGGTCGTCAGCCGCTTCGAACGATACGGCATCGCCGTCTCCGCCGATGCAAAGGCTTACATGGCGGCCATGAAGGCGTTGCCTGCCTGGAAGAAATGGGAGGAGGCGGCACTGAAGGAAGCATGGATCGTGCCGGAGGACGATGCCTGAGCGCTTGATTCGGCTTGAATCAGGCGCGGTCGGCAAAAAATGCTGGAAGGGACTGGTCAAAGCCCTGCAAGCCATGTATAAGCCCGGCCAATTTCCGAAATTGATGCATGTCTGTTTCGGCCGCCTTGCTGGCCGTGGATATGTTTCGTCCGTACATGGAGTAACGAGAATGGCTGTACCGAAGAGAAAAACGAGCCCGTCCAAGCGCGGTATGCGCCGCTCTGCTGACGCCCTGAAGGCTGCGACTTACGTCGAAGACAAGAACTCCGGCGAACTGCGTCGTCCGCACCACATCGACCTGAAGACCGGCATGTATCGTGGTCGCCAGGTTCTGACGCCGAAGGAAAGCGCATAATTTAGCGCTGCCTTAGTGGCATGAATAAAAAGGCTGGCGTTTCCAGCCTGTGTGGAAACGTTTGGAGGCTCCGGTTTGACCGGGGCCTCTTTTGGTTTCTGGGTCTATGCGGGTTTTGATGTTATGTTTATGGTGCGCCTGATGTTGTAGGCGAGCACCGAGAGGGCCATTTCGGTTCTGGTGCCCTTGAGGTTTCTGGTCAGGAAACGTCCGCCTGCCATCATCCGTTTGATGGTGCCGAACGGATGTTCTGCGGTGCATCGACGCTTTCGCATCATGTCGGGCGT
>NZ_JARWKZ010000049.1:0-42280 GCF_050577975.1 Rhizobium sp. BR 315
GGCGGGCTGGGAGCCGAGGTAACCCGGGGCCTGACCCGGATGGAAATGGGGCTCGGCCTGCGCGCCGGGCTCGCCATCGTTGCCATCGCGATCCTGCTCGATCGGCTGTCGAAGGGCGTCCTGCAAGGACGGTCGCGGTCTTCGGACATGAATGCCTGAGCGGAAAGACCATCGAATGCGTCACAGCTTTTTCTGCATCGACTCCCATACCTGCGGCAATCCGGTAAGGCTGGTTGCCGGTGGCGGACCTTTGCTTCCACACCTTCCGATCGCCGAACGTCGTGAAATTTTTGTGCGCGATCATGACTGGATCCGGCAAGCATTGATGTTCGAGCCGCGCGGCCACGACATCATGTCCGGGGCAATCATCTATCCCGCCTTTCGTGACGACTGCGACTTTGCGGTTCTCTTCATCGAAGTCAGCGGATGTCTGCCCATGTGCGGAGCCGGGACGATCGGGCTGGTGACGGCGGCGATCGAGGAAGGCCTCGTCACACCGCGCATTCCCGGAAAACTCTCGATCGAGACACCGGCGGGCCGCGTCGACATCGACTATGACAAGCCTGGTGAGTTTGTCGAAGCCGTCCGCATGTTCAATGTCGCAAGCTATCTGCATGCGGCGGATGTCGAGGTGGATGTGCCAGGACTCGGCCTCCTGACGATCGATGTCTCCTATGGCGGAAATTATTATGCGGTCGTCGAACCGCAGGGAAACTGGCCCGGCTTGGATGGCATGTCGAGCGATGACATCGTCGACATCAGCAGGAAGCTGCGGGATGCCCTCGCACCGATTTGCGATCCGGTTCATCCGGAAAACCAGCGGATTCGCGGAGTTCACCATGTCTTATGGTGCGACGCCCCGACGAGTGACAACGCCGATGGTCGAGGCGCCGTTTTTTATGGCGACAAGGCGATCGACCGCTCCCCCGGCGGCACTGGAACTTCGGCACGATTGGCGCAGTTGCATGGCAAGGGTCGCCTGAGGGTTGGCGACAGCTTTCGGCAGGAGAGCTTGATCGGCACCATATTCGAGGGCCGCATCGAGGCCGAAGTGAAAATCGGAGACTTCAAGGGCATAAAGCCCAGCGTTGGAGGCTGGGCCCGGATCATCGGCCACAACACGATCTTCGTCGACGATCACGATCCCTTGGCGTATGGTTTCCAGATCAAGTAGAAGGGCTTGATCACACGAGGCGATGCATGAAATCCGTCAAAGATGAAGTTAAACACAGTCCCTTAAAAGTCGGGTTTGTACTCGCACGATCATTTACTCTTTCCGCCTTCGCGTTGTTTATCGATACGCTGAGATTGGCGAGCGACGAGGCCGACAAATCCGGCAGAGTGCTGGCCGATTGGCATGTGCTGGGGAGCACACGGCATCTCATCACATCCAGCTGCGGTGTCCAGGTCGCACCGACATCGGATTTTATCGACCCGCGCGAGTTCCACTACATTGTGGTGGTGGGCGGGCTTTTGAACTCCGACGTCACGATCGACAGTCAAACCTCGGACTATCTGAAGAGAGCTGCAGCTCAAAAAATCCCGCTGATCGGGGTTTGCACCGGCACATTCATTTTAGCGCGTCTCGGTCTAATGAAGACACACCAAACCTGCGTCAGCTGGCTTCACTATCAGGCCTATCGGGAGCAGTTTCCGGACAACCCGGTTCGCTCCGACCGCCTGTTCAATCTCGATCGGAACCGCGGATCATGCGCTGGCGGCAGCAGCTCTGCCGATATGGCTGCCTTTCTCGTCAGACGGCATATCAGCAAGGACGCTGAACGAAACGCGCTGGAAGTCCTGCAAATCGAGCGAGCCCGATCTGGGCTAGACATACAGCCGCGCAAGCCGCTTGCCATCCAATGTCAGGATCCGCGCCTGAAGGCGGTCCTGATCACCATGGAGAGCCATATCGAAGATGTCATACCGACCGAAGATCTTGCGGCATCCGTCGGGTTGTCAAGGCGACAGCTCGAACGCTTGTTCACGGAGGAAATGAAAACGTCGCCTGGAGCCGTCTACACACGCATTCGCATGGAACGCGCCAAGCAGTTGGTTCTCCAGACACAGGCGCCGCTCATCGAAATTGCGCTCGAGGTCGGCTTTGACAGCGCTTCCCATTTTGCAAGGCTCTTTCGCAGGCTCTATGGCCAATCACCGACGGAGCTGCGCCGCGCACATGCCTGAAGCGTTCGTCCAGACCTAGCGCGGCAACGCCCACGAATTTCCAAACCATTGCATTTGCCCCTCCGATGGGAGACCAAACGATTGAGATCAGCCGTGGAGCGCTGCGGTCAACCAGGCTGCCGCCTGGTCGCTGGCGATCGTTCGTCTTGCCTTCAGCGGCAGCAAGACGTTGTAGCGGCCTTCATCCATCAGTTTTGAATCGTCGCATGGCACGAGCGTTCCATCCTCCAGGAATGTCTGGATGAGCGCTCCCCAGCCGAGCGCCACGCCTTGCCCTGCCCGCGCGGCGAAGATCGTTTCCGTGTAATGATTGAAGCGAAGCGAGGGCCGTGCTTCAAATGTCGCGCTCGATTTGGCAAGCCACTGCGTCCAGGACAGCCAGGATCGATCCGCCGCATCCGTCTCGATGAAATCGTCCTTTGCCGACAAGGGCCCGGCTGCTCGTCTTCGAAAATACTCCGGCGAACAGACCGGCATGATGACGTCCCCGCGCGACGCTATGACCGTTCCATCACCGAATGGAGGCGAGCCATATCGGATCGCGATATCAACCTCACCGCTGTCGAGGTCGATCTTTGCGTCCTGCGAGATGACCCTGATTTGAATGCCCGGGTTGCGGTCGCGAAAATCGGCCAGGCGCGGAAGCAGCCAGAACGAGGAAAAAGCGACAGTCGCTCCGATGGTGACCACGGCCTGGGACGATGCTTTGATCGCCTCGATCGTATCCACAATATTGGCGAAACTCTGCGCCAATGACAAACCCAGCGTGAGACAGGCGGCGGTCGGCTCAATGGCGCGATGTTTACGCAGGAACATTGGTTGGCCAAGCTCATCCTCGAGCAGGGCGATCTGCCGGCTGACCGCCGCCTGTGTGACACCCAGTTCTCCGGCCGCAGCCGTAAAGCTCTTTCGTCTGAGGACCGCCTCCAGCATCAGCAGTCCGGTCAATGACGGCAGACGTCTCCGAAACCGCATGCGCCCCTCCATCCATAAGTCTAGGTTATGTCAACTTGAGAATTAATGCCGTTGAAAGCACTGCGGAGCAAGCGCACGCTGCAGATATCAACGCATAAGAGGCGCTCATGCTAAACAGACTTCCTTCGTCAATTTCGGCACTCCTTGACGCCCGCGCGGACGGACATTCCCTGCCGGCAGGCCTCTATACGCGCGAAGACGTCTTCGACGCGGATATGGACGTGTTCTTCCATAGGCACTGGATTTGTGTCGGGCTCGACTGCGACGTGCCGGAGCCTGGTGACGCCACGGTCATCGACATTGGCAACACGAGCCTGATCCTCCTGCGTGATGACGACAATGAGATCCGTGTTCTACACAATGTCTGTCGCCATCGCGGCTCCCGTCTCCTCGATGCAGGCAAGACGATCATCTCGAAGCTCGTCTGTCCCTATCACACCTGGACCTACGAATTGACGGGCGAATTGAGCTATGCGCCGCACATGGGCAAGGAGTTCGACAAGGATTGTCACGGCCTCAAACCCGTCGCATTCAAATCGATTGGTGGCCTCATCTACATCTGTCTTTCCGACAATCCCCCCGAAGATATCGATGTCCTGGAAAAGACCATGGTGGAGCGGCTGGCACCCTACGATATCAGGAATGCCAAAGTCGCCCATCAGACCGATGTCATCGAAGACGGCAACTGGAAGCTCACGATGGAAAACAATCGTGAATGCTATCATTGCTCGGCAAACCATCCCGAGCTTTGCGTGTCGTTCGTCGATCTCGATTTCGGCTTCGATCCCGAAACGCTGAGCCCCGATGATCGCGCCCAGGCCGAAGAGCATTTCCGGCTCTATGAACAGAAAACGACGGCCTGGGAGGCAGATGGCTATCCTTCTGCCGCCGTCGAACAGCTTGCGGACTGCGCGACCAACTTCAGAACCCAGCGTCTGATCATCGCCGGCGCCGGTGAATCCCAGACACACGACGCGACGGCGGCATCATCGAAGCTGCTCGGGCATATGACCCGCAAGGATCTCGGCGACACCCATCTATGGGGGCACAATAGCTGGAACCATTTCATGGGCGATCACGCCGTGGTGGCGACCGTCATCCCCCTGTCCGCCGGCAAGACTTTGGTCAGAACCAAATGGCTCGTCCACAAGGACGCCGTCGAAGGCGTCGACTATGATCTCGACAAGCTGACGGATGTCTGGATCGCGACCACGGACCAGGATGCCAACCTGGTCGCACGCTCCCATGCCGGTGCCCTTGATCCCGCCTATCGGCCGGGTCCCTATTCGCGCTTTTCGGAGACCAACCTCGATAAGTTCGCGACCTGGTACATTGATCGGATGCGCGCCCATGGCTACTGACGTCATGCAGAAACAAAGCATTTCGGCCACCCCTGGCAGTTGGGATAGCGAGCACGACGACGCGCTCGTCTGTATCGACATCCACCAGGAAACCCATGATGTGCGCAGCTTCACCTTCGCATCCTGCGAAGGCAAGCGCTTCGGCTTCGAAAGCGGCCAGTATTTTCTGTTCGATGTCCCTGTCGGCGATGCTGTCGAACCGCGCTGCTACAGTATTTCGTCGTCACCGCATCGACCCAACGCCTTCACGGTTACCGTCAAGAGGGTCGCAAGCGGCAGAGCGTCGAACTGGCTCCACGATAACCTTGCCGTTGGGATGAGATTAAAAGCGCAAGGTCCTCTCGGGCACTTCATTCGCCCACGCGATAGTGCGCGAAAACTCCTTCTTCTCTCCGGTGGATCCGGCATAACGCCGGTCATGTCGATCGTGCGCGACCTGGCTGATAGCTGCGAGCCGTCAGACATCGCCTTTGTCCATGCGGCGCGCACACCGCTCGATCTCATTTTCCGGCAAGAGCTCGCATGGCTGGCCTCGAAAATGAAGGGATTGAGGTTGCACTTCCTGCCGGAAGGCGTCAGTGGTGAGCCATCCTGGCCAGGGCTTACCGGGCGTATCTCGCCGGAATTCATCAAGCTCGCCGTGCCCGATATCGCCGACAGAATTGTGATGTGCTGCGGCCCGGCGCCCTTCATGGCCGCGGCACGCTCGATATCATCAGCCCTTGGTGTCCCGCCCTCCAATTATGTCGAGGAGAGTTTCGATGCAGCGGTGATCGACGAGGCGGAGACTGCCGCGGAGGAGACGCCGAGTAACGAGGTCTTCGAGGTCGAGTTCGTAAAGCAGGCTCGCAAGATTGCTGTTTCAAGCGAGCAGACGGTCCTGTCGACCGCCAAGAAATCCGGCGTACGGCTGCCGTCCTCCTGCGCAAACGGCGTCTGTGGAACATGCAAATCCAAATTGCTCTCAGGCTCGGTCGAGATGAATCATAATGGCGGAATAAGGCAGCGAGAAATCGATGCCGGGCTTTTCCTGCCCTGTTGTTCAAAGCCCCTTAGCGATCTGGTCGTAGATCGGTAGGCATCGCATTACGCAGCACCAGTTATCAGATAACAAGGATCCAGGCGCATGCTGCAAGGCAATGTCTCGTCATCAGAACAGGCGAGTTCGCCAGTTTTCAAAGACGAGCGCAAGCAAGCATATCTCAATCCTGAAGGTGCGGATCGTCCGCTCATCAGTCCGATCCCGGATGCGACGCTTCATCGTGCTCGCCGCTATCGCCTGGAGCGCCTGCGTCTGAAGATGAGAGATTGGGACTGTGGCGCATTGCTGCTCTATGACCCCGTTAACATCCGCTATGCCTTCGATTCATCCAACATGAGCGTCTGGACGATGCATAATCCGTCGCGATATGCGCTCATCCTGGCCGATGGTTCGGCAATTCTCTTCGAATTCGAGGGCGCCGAACATGTCAATGAGGGGCTTCCCGGCATTGATGAGATACGATCGGCAAAATCCTGGCTCTTCTTCACAGCGGGCAATCTTGTCGAGGATCGCCTCAAGGAATGGGCCGACGAAATCTGCGATATTATCTGTACGCAGGGTACGAACCTTCGTATTGCGGTCGACAGGCTTGAGCCTGCCGGCGCCTTCGCCCTGAAAGAGCAAGGCCTGACACTGCTCGACGGCCAGGAACTGGCTGAGCGGGCTCGCTCTATCAAGAGCGCTGACGAGATCGACCTCATGCGATGGACCATCCGCGTGTGCGAAGCCGGCATGGCGCGAATGTACGAGGTTTCCGAGCCGGGTCGGACCGAGAGGGAAATCTGGGCGGAACTCCACTTCGAAAATGCGCGTAGCGGCGGCGAATGGCTTGAAACAAAACTGCTGACGGCTGGCCCGCGCACGAACCCCTGGTATCAGGAATGTTCGGACTACATCATCAAGCGTGGCGATATGATATCCTTCGATACCGACATGATCGGTCCTTATGGCTATTGCGCAGATCTTTCACGATCCTGGACGTGTGGCCACGTCGCCATGAACACCAAACAAAGAGAGCTCTATTCGGCCGCCAGAGACCAGATCGAACACAATCTGGCGGTTTTGCGACCCGGAATTAGCTTCGCAGAATTCAATGAGCTTTCGTGGCGTATTCCGGAAAAATACCAGCCATACCGGTATACCCTGGCGCTCCATGGCACGGGCATGGCAGACGAATGGCCCGGCATTTTCCTCCATCCCGACTTCGACCGCAATTGCAGTGGCGTCATTGAGGAGAACATGGTTGTGAACGTCGAAAGCCTGATTGCGGAGGATGGATCCGAGAGCATCAAGCTTGAAACGCAAGTCCTGATTACGGCGACGGGCGCGGAGAGACTTGATACATTCCCGTGGGAAGAAATCTGACGCGGCCTTGAGTTGAGGGCAGTATTTTGGTTCCGCTCCACCTTTCGGATCGGATGGAATGTGGGAGTGCCGAGCAAGCACTCCCACGAGCCGTTTAGGCTGCGAGCACCCCGTTTTTCTTCGCCGTCCAGGTGGCCATATAGTCCATCAGGGCGGGAGACAGGCAATCGTAGGGTTCGAGACCGAGCTCTTTCAGCCGCGAACGGACGCCCTCCATCTTCGATGGTTCATAGCCGCTTTCAATGATCGAAGACACGAAGGCTGCAAAGCCGGGCGCTGCCCAGCCCCTTTCCTGGAAGCGCTCGGGATGAATGAATGACAGCCCCTGGAATGGATGTTCACGCTCGACGGGCCCGTACATATGGACGCCGCACTCCTTGCATGCATGGCGCTGGATGAGCGCGGAGGGATCCACAACAGCAAGCTTGTTGCCGTTTTCGATAACCTCGATCTCGCTCGACGGCGCGACGGCGACGACCGAGAAGACTGCTCCTTCAGGCTTCCAGCACTTCGTGCATCCGCATGCGTGATTATGGGCGATGTCGCCCTTCACTTTCACCTTCACGGCGTTGGTCGTGCAATTGCACACGAGCGTACCTCCTGCAAAGGAGGCATCCGTCGCCCGATACCCGGAATCCACCGTCGGATGGATCGTCACAGTACTCATGGTTCTTTCTCCTTCCCTTCCGGGCCGGAGCAGAATGTCCCGGCCAAGCTGCACTCATTCTGCAGACCCTTCGGCACGCCCATAAAGGTCGTCCTCCCGCGGAAAACTTCGGGAACATTCGGAGAGCCTAGTACATCCCAAAGCTACCACAGAACCGGGCATTTTCGCTTACTGCCTTTGCCACTCAACGACCGCGAACGGCGCTTGCTGCCGCCGGCGCCCTATGCGCGCTAGCGGATACTCGGAATGCTCCAACGCCGTATCCAAGCAGCCTGCCGGCTTCCACCGCTACGGCTGCTCTTACGTCGATCAGAATTTCCTTTCCATAGGCGTCCGATCGGCCAGAAGCGCCCAGAACGCAAAAAGCGGTGTGTCTACGGATCGCATGGCATGTTTGATGCCGGGCGGATTATAGAAGGATCCGCCAACGCCGGGGCTGAACCATTGGGAAGTCCCATGTTGGAATTCGCCTTCCGACAAAACCAGATAGACTTCCTCCGGTGCATGATCATGATCGGGATAGCGTACTCCCGGTGCCATGAGGGTGACGCCAATCCAGACATCGGAGCGCTCCTCCAGTCCGCCCGGGCCGATGATCATTGCGTTGGCATGGCCTTCTTCGAAGTTCCCGCTCGACGTGCCGGATGATTCCTCGCGGCGTCGCCATCTCAATCGCGGTTCCATGGCCTGAAATCGGGTTATCATTTGCCGCAGCTGATCGGAGCCGGTTTCGATTGCAAGTGCCGTTGACAAGTGCAAACAAGCGGGGAGCTGGCCTGCCTCGCCTTGCCTCTGTTCCCCAGGTGTCTGAAGCCTTGAGAATATCTGCAGGACCGACCGGCGAGCCTCGGCATCGCTTGCGCAATGGTCGAATGCGGCGAATGCCGCATCGACAAAGAGCTGTAGCTGACCGTTGCGTTCTGCCATCTGCTGATCCCCCATGATCCGGGCGGTGGGCAATTGGCCTTCGGGTGTCAGAGGTCTTTTGCGATCCGAAGGCCGTCGTAGATCGCGGCATGCGTATTGCGGGCCGCCACGGCGTCTCCAATCCTGAACAGCTGGAACTTGCCCTCGGCATTGCGCGTGACCGATTGAGGCTCGCCCGCCAAAAGCTGATCGTACGAGGTTTCTCCCAGGTTCCTCGATTGAGGCTTCAATTCGAAATAGAGTTCGTCGAGCGGAATGGTGCCATGGTTCACGACGATCTGGTCGACGACACGCTGCTTGGCGACCCCGCCATAGTCGCTGCCGACATTGGCGATGATCTGATTGCCCTGCTTTTCGGCCGATTCCAGCCGGAACGTCACCGTGAAGGTGGCATCGAGCTTCTGCAACGAACGCATATACGGCACGAGGTTCATCGCCATGACTTCCGGCGCGAATGATCGGTCAGGCGTCATGATTTCGACTTTTGCGCCGGCTTTGGCAATAAACTCGGCCGCCTGCAGGCCTGCATGGTCGCCGGCATCGTCAAAGATGAGAACGTTTGTGCCGGGTTTTACATCGCCGGAGATGATATCCCAGGAGGAAACGACCAGCTCATTGCCCTTCGACAGCACGTCGGTGTGCGGTAGGCCGCCGGTCGCGATGATAACGACGTCCGGACTCTGAGCGATCACCGTCTCGGCATCAGCCCAGGTGTTGAAGTGAAAGGTCACGCCGCGCTTTTCGCACTGGCTCATGCGCCAGTCGATGATGCTGATCATCTCTCGCCGACGTTCGCTCTGCGCGGTCAATCGGATCTGGCCGCCCGGATTGTTGGCCGCCTCAAAGACCACGACATCATGGCCGCGCTCGGCCGCAACGCGGGCTGCTTCAAGGCCAGCCGGCCCGGCGCCGACGACGACAATCTTCCTGCGGGTCTCTGCCTTTGCGACCACGTGAGGCATGGTCTGCTCTCGGCCGGTAGCGGCATTGTGGATACAGAACGCCAAGCCGCCCTGATAGATGCGGTCAAGACAGTAATTTGCGCCAACGCATGGCCGAATGTCGTCCTCGCGCTTTTCCATGATCTTCCGCACGATATGCGGATCCGTCATATGCGCGCGGGTCATTCCAACCATGTCGACCTTGCCGGCGGCTATGGCGTGGCGAGCGGTGGCGACGTCCGGGATCTTGGCGGCGTGGAATGTCGGGAAGTTCGTCGCCGCGCGGATTTCGCCCGCGAAATCGAGATGCGGTGAGTTCGCCATGCCCTGAATTGGAATGACGTCCGTCAAGCCTGGGTCCGTGTCGATGTGTCCACGGATGACGTTCAGATAGTCAATGAGACCGCTTTCCTTGAGCAATTTCGAAATCGCTATGCCGTCGGCCTTATCGGTTCCGCCGGGAAGGCGCTCGTCGGCTGTATAGCGAACGCCCAGGATGAAGTCGTCGCCCACTCGTTTTCGTATCGCCCTGAAAACATCCAGACAGAAGCGCATGCGGTTCTCGAGCGAGCCGCCGTAGGGACCGTCGAGTTCGTTGGTGAGCGGCGAGGCGAACTGATCGATCAGATGGCCATAGGCCTCCAGTTCCACGCCATCCATGCCGCCGGCCTTCATGCGCTCGGCAGCGTCGGCGAAATCCTTGATGATGCGCTCGATATCCCAATCTTCGAGTTTCTTCGGAAATGCGCGGTGCGCCGCTTCCCGCTGGTGCGATGGGGCCACGACCGGGAGCCAATCGCCCTTGTCCCAACGCGTGCGGCGCCCGAGATGGGTGAGCTGGATCATGATCGCCGCGCCCTGCTCGTGGACGGCGTCCGTCATCTCCCGAATCCATGGGACGATCTCGTCCTTGTAGGCGAGCAGATTGTTGAAGACAGGCGGACTATCGCGCGAGACAGCGGCCGATCCCGCCGTCATCGTCAGCGCCACACCGCCTTTCGCTCTCTCCACTGTGTAGGCCCGATACCGCTCCTTCGGCATTCCATCTTCCGGATAGGCCGGCTCATGGGAGGTGACGATGATGCGGTTTCGCAGCGTCAGATGCTTGAGTTGAAAAGGCTGAAGGAGAGGATCGTTCGACATGTGCCGGGCTCCAGATTAGGTATGCAGACCATGACGCTATGCATAATGTACACTTGTGTCAATCCAGAAAACAGCAAAGTCAACCTTCATGACATGTGTGTACATTTTTGTTGTGCGGACCCCGGGAATTTGCTAGGAGATGGCATATGGACCAAACACTGAATGACAGCGGCTGGCGTGGATCGCAGGAAGGGTGGCTCGAGGCAGCCTATGAATCCCTCCTGGAATCCGGCGTGGATTCGGTGAAGATTCTTCCGCTCGCAAAGAAGCTCAATCTGTCCCGCACCAGCTTCTATTGGTTTTTCAAGGACCGGGAGGAGTTGCTGGCGGGACTGGTTGCGCGCTGGCGTGACAAGAATACGGGCGGCATCGTCAAGCAATCGGAAGCATATGCCGAGACCCTGGCAGAGGCGATGTTTAACGTTTTCGACTGCTGGCTCGACGAAAAACTGTTCGACAGCAAATTCGAGTTCGCAATTCGAAGCTGGGCTCTTCAATCGGCAGAGATCCTCAACGAAGTTCAAGACGCCGACAAGGTGCGCCTAGAGACGCTTGCCCGAATGTTCATGCGCTTCGGCAACTCGGAAATCACCGCCGATGTCCGGGCGCGCACGACCTATCTGGTTCAGATCGGCTACATCTCGATGCAGTCGAAGGAAAACATTGCGCTGCGCATGAAGCGCATCCCGGAATACATCGCGATCTACACCGGCCAAGCTCCGCAGCAGCGCGAACTTGATCGCTTTTACGCAAGGCATGGATACAAGCCGGACTAGTGGGAGTGATGGCATGAGCGGTTCGCTGAGGATTGGCATAGTCGGTGGAGCCGGATGGCTCGGCGGAGCAATCGCCACCTCAATCCTCGAGGCTGGCATCATCGCACCCAAAAACCTGTCGCTGTCTTACCGACGAGAACGAAGTGGGCGCTTTCCGGACTCATTCTGGACGACAGACAACCAGGAGCTCGCCGATCGAGCGGACGTGATTATTCTCTCCGTCCGACCGCAGGACTGGCCGGCCGTGTCGATCGATGCGTCTGGCAAGCTCGTCGTTTCCGTCATGGCCGGAATTCGCCTTGCGGCATTGAGCGCTCAACACCAGACCGAGCGGGTCGTTCGCGCGCTTCCGAATGCGGCGGCGGAAGTCTCTTGCTCCTATACGCCATGGATCGCCTCAAACCATGTGCTTGAGCCGGATCGTGCGGTCATACGTCAAATTTTCAACGCCTGCGGGGTTCAGGATGAAGTCGCAAGCGAGCATGACATCGACTATCTGACGGGCCTTACGGGTTCGGGGCCGGCCTTTCCTGCTCTGCTCGCCGCCGCCATGATGGACCATGCGGTCGATCATGGACTTACCCGCGACGTTGCTGAGCGTGCCGTCTCCACGGTGTTGATCGGCGCTGGCCGCCTGCTGGAGCGACGTCAGGAGTGTCCTGGCGATATTGTTCGCACGTTTCTCGATTATCGCGGCACGACGGCGGCGGCGATCAATGAAATGCACGCGTCTGGATTCGATGCCGCAGTGCACAAGGGGCTTTCTGCGGCGTTCATTAAATCGGTGAGCATGGGAAAGGCTCCCTGATTAGCGTTTGAGCGGGTTTTGCGGCGGCCCGCTCCCCCAAAAAGATAGGCCGCTAAACAAAGGGAACGAAAATGAAAAAGCTATTGGCATCGACCTGCATGATGTTTGGGCTGGTGGGCGGAGCCTCCCTTGCGAACGCTGCCGAATGCGGCAGCGTCACGATCGCAAGCATGAACTGGCAAAGCGCGGAAGTGCTCTCCAACCTCGACAAGATCATTCTGAACACCGGCTATGGATGCGACGCGGAAATCACTGTCGGTGACACCGTCCCTACGATCACCTCCATGGCTGAGAAGGGCCAGCCTGATATCGCGCCGGAAGCCTGGATCGACCTGCTGCCAGATGTCGTGAAAAAGGGCACAGACGAAGGCCGTCTCGTCATCGCCGGTACCTCTCTTCCGGACGGAGGCGTGCAGGGATGGTGGATCCCGAAATACGTTGCTGACGCGCATCCGGACATCAAGACTATTCCGGATATGCTGAAACATCCCGAACTATTTCCAGATCCAGAAGACTCGAAGAAGGGTGCCGTCTACAACGGCCCTCAGGGCTGGGGCGGCACAGTCGTGACGTCGCAGCTCTACAAGGCTTTTAATGCGGAAAAGGCGGGCTTCACGCTCGTCGATACCGGCTCTGCCGCCGGTCTCGATGGTTCGATTGCAAAAGCATATGAACGCAAAGCAGGCTGGGTCGGCTACTACTGGGCGCCAACGGCCTTGCTTGGTAAGTACCAGATGGTGAAGCTCGAGGCGGGCGTGTCGAGCGATGCGGCGGAGTGGAAGCGCTGCAACACCGTGGCGGATTGCCCCGATCCGAAGCCAAATGCCTGGCCGACCGACCATGTCGTCACGCTTGTTGCCAAGACCTTCTCCCAGAAGGTCAGTCCGGAAGTCATGGATTATCTCAAGAAGCGTGCCTGGGACAACGGCACCGTCAACAAGCTGATGGCCTGGATGACGGACAACCAGGCAAGCGGCGAAGATGGTGCCAAACACTTCCTGAAGGAAAACAAGGACATCTGGACGAAGTGGGTTTCTCCGGATGCCGCCAAGAAGATCGAAGCGGCTCTTTGATGTTGCTCATCTGCGGTGCGCCTTGAGCGCACCGCAGACCGCCTGCCGAAAAATCAAAAAGACTGGCACGGCTTCTTTCAAGAAAAGGGGAACCGAATGGACTGGTTTTACAAATTTCCGCACATGAATGACGACGCGCTTCGGAACCTCAAAAAGGCCATCGACGACGGATTTCGTGCCTTTACCCGCGCCTATGGCGATCAGATCGAGAGCTTGTTTGCTCCGCTCCAGCATTTCCTGATTGCGTCGGAGCGTTTCATGACGCAGACGCCCTGGCCCATCATCATCCTGCTGATCATGATCATAGCATGGCTCGCAAGCCGCAGTCTCAAGATCGTGCTCGGCTGTCTCGTGACCCTGCTGCTGATCGGCTATTTCGATATGTGGGATGACACGATGCGCACAGTCTCCATGATCTTCGTCTGTACCGTGCTGTCGATCGCCATCGGCCTGCCGATCGGCATCGTCATGTCCCGTTCGGACCGGATCCAGCGCATCATCAACCCGATCCTCGACGTCATGCAGACCATGCCGAGCTTCGTCTATCTCATTCCCGTCGTCATGCTGCTCGGGATCGGAAAGGTGCCTGGCCTCATTGCCGTCGTCATCTATGCGATACCTCCGATGATCCGATTGACCGATCTGGGTATCCGCCTTGTGGACAGAGATGTTCTGGAGGCGGCCGATGCCTTCGGAACATCGCATGCGCAGAAGCTCTTCAAGGTCCAATTGCCGCTTGCCTTGCCGACGATCATGGCCGGCATCAATCAAACGATCATGATGGCCCTGGCGATGGTCGTCGTTGCGTCGATGATCGGCGTTCAAGGACTTGGCCAGCCCGTACTCAAGGCCATTGCAAACCAATATTTCACGCTGGGAATCTTCAACGGCCTTGCCATTGTCGGCATTGCCATCATCTTCGACCGGGTAAGCCAGGCCTATGGCAAGAGGCTCCAGAAGCATCGGGAGACCGTCCATGGCTGATCAAAAGTTTGGCGGCATCAAAATCCGCAACCTCTACAAAATCTTCGGCCCAAATCCTGCCGCCTATGTCGAGACGGTTAAAAAGGGCATGACTAAAGTCGAGCTCAATCGGGTTCACGGACATGTGCTTGGATTGAGGGACATCAACATCGAGATCCCGTCCGGCTGCATTCAGGTCATCATGGGGCTCTCGGGCTCGGGCAAGTCGACACTCATTCGACATATTAACCGGCTGATAGATCCGACAGCCGGAGAGGTTCTTGTCGACGGCGTCGATGTCGTGAAGATGAACAATACCGAACTTCGCAGCTTCCGCCGGCATCAGACGGCGATGGTGTTCCAGAAGTTTGCGCTTCTTCCCCATCGCAACGTACTCGACAACACCGTATTCGGCGTCGAGGTCCAAGGCATGCAGCGCGGCAAGGCCGTTGAAGTCGCCATGAGATGGCTGGAGCGCGTGGGCTTGAAGGGGTTCGAACAACACTACCCCAATCAGCTTTCGGGCGGCATGCAGCAACGTGTCGGGCTGGCACGCGCCCTTTCCAATGACGCCCCTGTTCTGCTCATGGACGAGGCCTATTCTGCGCTGGACCCTCTCATCCGAATGGACATGCAGTCCGTTCTCCTCGACATCCAGAAGGAAATCAAAAAGACGATCGTGTTCATCACGCACGATCTCGACGAAGCGCTGCGTTTGGGAGACCAGATCGCGATCCTGCGCGATGGCGAGGTCATCCAGCAGGGAACGAGCCAGGACATCGTCCTGCGGCCTGCCGACGACTACATCGCAAACTTCGTCAAGGAGGTGAACAGAGGGCGCGTCGTACAGGTCGAGGCCATCATGGAGCCCTGGCATGCCGGTGGGCCATTGCCTCAGACGACGATCGCAGCCGGCTCTACGATCGAAGATGCCGTTCGCATGCTCGCCTCCGCTCCCGATGGGGATGCAGCGGTCATATCTCCCACGGGCCAACCCGTCGGGATCGTCAACTTCCGCCGGCTTGCGACTGCGATGGTCAATGCGCCCGTTTCGTCGGCCAGAGACGACAACAGCGTCGTCACAATGCATTATGGATGACGGAAGCAAGACAAGCGTTCGAAATCGAACATGCATTAGCGAATGCGTCTGCGCGACGAACTCGGAGACAGCCCGTCGTTATGCGTCGATGAGGCCAAGGAGACAGGCCTGGGTGCTGTCACATTGATTTGTCATCAACGCTGCTGCGATAGTTGGCAGCGTGAGCAAGACAGCCCTGACTTACAGGAACCATCGGTTTCCAATCGAGATCGTAGCGCGTGCCGTCTGGTTCTATTTCAGGTTCAATTTGAGCCTGCGCGAAGTCGAAGTGCCGCCGCTCGAGCGCGGCATCGTCGTCTTAATGGACGCCCAAGGCGGCGACGCGATCGACAGCGGCGGAAAGGCCTTGTAGCGACACCTGGAAGCCAAGTGCGTTGCCATCATCGGCAATAACTTTGAGATTCAAGCGCGAGCCGGTTCGTAATTTGCCAAGTGTCGCGGCATCGAACGGAAGCAAGGCGATGCAGCCGTTAGGCAAACAGGTGCGAAACCGGACTGACTTCAAAGGCGGCTGATCATCGATATTTGGCGTGACGCCTGAGTCGAGGAGAATTCCGAACGGCAGCAGTAGCGATGCGAGCGCGCCGCCATCAGGACGTTTCTGGATCTCGACGGCAAGCAGCCTCTGACCATTTTGCTGGGTTTGATCTTGGGAAATGGCACATACGGCCGCCTTGTCGCGTTGACTGCACGCAACCCGCCAGTCTTGATAGGTCTCCTGTAAGCTTGATGCGCCGTTTGGCAGAATCGACTGGGCAAAAGCTGCGGGAGCAGGCATCATAGCGAAGCTCGAGCACACAAAGGCGAGTAACGCACTCGATACACGGTCGATTGTCCGATATGAAATGAATGTCGAAATTGACAAGGGATAAGATCTCTCAATTTGAAATGCGACCTTCCAAGGTCGGTTCCGCAAGAAGCTGAGACGAAGGGCTAAAAGTGGGTGATGACCGCTGTCCTCGCGAACTTCCGTGCTCATGGCCAGGATAGGTCACGTACACACCCACTCCCGGACGGTGCAGCGAGAGCCCGAGCGCTCGCACGCCTTAAGCGCAAGATCTTCAGCTTCGCGGCGTGTCGGTGCCGAATTTGCGCTCCACGGCGTGACTGGATTGCGTTTTTCTTTGCCGATGGCAAGGACACCGCAATGATCATATGGAAAGCCGGTCTTGTCGTCGTCATCCCAGTGTCGATGATTGCGGAATATGCTGACTACGACGCAGTTGCTACCCTTATCCCGCTCACAATGCTTGAGCGCGATATCCATGGCTTCCTGCCGTTTGTCTGCGCCCCAGAAGAAACCGTATTTTTCATCGGGCGCGGAATAAGCGATGGCCGCCCATATGCCTCGTTCCTCCGGCGGCGGGGCCGGCGGTTGCTCTGCCGTAAAAAGATCAGCTGCCCCCAATTGACCGGTAGAGACAAACAGCATGCCGATCGCCGCAACGACATATCTCAATCTCATTTTGAGCCCCCTTGTTTTCTTGCTGCCGAAGCGACGGAAATGACGACGCAACCGTTTCCACTCGGCAGAAGCATGGCATCCCCCCCGTCATTGCCGAGTTCGTAGACACCGATCTGCCCGAGATTGTTGACGAGCTTGCTCCCGTTCGGAAACTTGGCCGAAACTTCCGGGCAGGAGCCTGTAAACGGTGCCACGCGAACCATTGCACCTTCGCAGCCGGATGCGATCGGCGCGGCGAATACGATGCCGGCGGCCGGACCGCTGTAGCCCTGCGTGGCATAGTTCATACCGACAAGCGCCTGCACCGCATGCTTGTCGGCCGCCTCGTTGTTCCAGATCGATTGGACATTGTATTGAGTGCCATTTGTCAGCAACTGCCCAAGAACCGGGAAGACGGTCGAACAGGATTGCAGGCCGGCCTGTTTGGCATGCTGCAGAAACGGCGTGTCTGGCAGTGCAGGATTTGCATCGTTCGCCGCGGCGACAGCCGGTTGCGGCAGCAGGTTGCCGATCAAATCGTATCTGGCAACGGCGTAGCCCGCAGCGCCCGCGATTGCAATTGCAAGCAGCGAGAGAAAGGTCGCCTTCCGCCATTTCCGCTGCGGCTTCGCTTGATCGTCGACCAAGTTCTGAATTGCGGCGTCGTTTCTGTTCCGGGACATGATGCGCTCGTGGATTGATTGCTGGGTCATTGAAAATCCGTCCGTCACTTTATCGCCTTAACGGCGGTGGAAAGGCCCTTGAGGTTTGCCGTCACGCTGATCGTCCTTCCATCCGCCGTTGGATAGGAGATCGCCGGCGCGGTGCTCTTCGAAATCTGCTCGCGCATCATCGGTCCGATCGGGAGCATGCCGACGCAAACCGTTTGGCTGCACCCATCGAGCTTGACTTGTATGGGCTCCTTGCGGCCCTCGAATTGGAGCGAGATATGACCGTCGCTCTTGGCAACCGGGGCGGTCCGCAAGATCATGTAGGGCTCGCCTTTTTTGGTTGCGGCGAGCGACCAGCTGAACGCAATTTGTCCCACCCCGTTCTCGATGATCTGGGTGACGTTGCAAACCCGCTGGTGGCTTTTCAGGTTTTCGTCGCAGATCAAGGTCCAGTTTTCGAACGGGCGAATGATCCTCTGATAGTCGCCAGGCTTCAGCTCCGGGGGAACCACAACCTCAGAGGGCTTTATGCGATAGTTTTCGAGGACAGCCTCCTGCCCAGCCGCAAACGAGCCGAACAGGAGCATGCACGCCATGAAAGCCGGGACGCCGAAAAGCGCTCCTTTAAGCATGACGGGCTCAATTCAAGGTAAAGCTGAGGCCAGCGCCGACGCCCACCTGGCCGCCGGCCGCCGTACCCGACAAGTTGCCGCGCATTCGCCCGTCTTCGCTGGTGTAACCGGCGCCGAAGGCCAAGGCGCCCTCACCCCGCCACACGCCGCCGCCGACGGCCACGCTCAGCTTGCCGGGACGGTCATCATAGCGAAGCGATGCCGCCGCAAGCCCTATCGCGGCCGCCTGTCTTGCCTCGGAACGTATGTCTCCGAGTTGCTGGTTCAGTTGCCCGAATTTCTGGTCCGTATAATTATTGGCCGCAGTCAACGTGTTGGCGACAGCGTTGTCCGTATACGATTTGACCTGGGTAACGCTGTCGCCCAATTGAGCGACATTCACCGCATCCGTGGCGGCAACGCCCCTGCCAACGTTGGAGATCACCACCGGCGCATTGACGTCACCGCCCTGCAGCGTGATGCTGTTCTTCTTGCTGCCATCTGAATTGAGGTCATATGTGACTGCATTTTTGGTGATGGTTCCAACACCGGTCTGCAGGCTCTCAATCGCCGAGTTGGTCGCAGAAAGCTGCGAGCCGTTGATGGCATCGGTGCTGTCGGCGGAAATGCGGCCGGCAGCGACATTCGTGATGGTTCTCTCCGCCCCTGCGGCACCCACACTCACCGTTCCGACAGGCGTGGTGCCGGCAAAGGCATAGTTCTTGCCCTGAATGGTGGTCCCGGCCGTACCGACAGCAGCCTGCGTTACCGAACCAGAGCCTAACGCCACGTCATTGGCATTGTTTGCCCGTGCCCCTTGGCCGAGAGCAACCGCACTCGGCCCTGCGGCCGCGGCTCCGTTGCCGGCGGCCAGGCTGTTCGTTCCACTGGCTACGCTCTGAGGCCCAATCGCAACACTGTCGGTGCCGCTTGCTGCGGAATCGGCCAGCGTCGAATTGGCATGGAAATATTTGATGCCGCCGCCATTGTTGATGTTGGTCAGCGTGTTGTTGACTGCGCCGAAGGCATCGTAGACCGTCGAATAGTTGTTGCCCTGGATGTTGTAGGTGGGACCGGTGATCGAGCCATCGGGGTTCACCGTCGTATTGCCCCCGATCAAGCTGGTGATATTGGTGCCGAGACCCCTGAGCTGGTTGACGTTTACGGCGTCGGTGCCAGCCGAACCGGCTGCGACATTGGTCAACTTGCGTTCTGATCCAGCCGAGCCGATCGACACTTCGCCGACCGAGTTTTGCAGGCCCGTAAGGGCGAAGGCGGTGTAGTTGGTCTGCGCGCCCACGGAGGTTATGGATTGCGCGCCGAGCGCGACGCTGTTGATATTATTGCTTTGCGCGCCGGCGCCGAGTGCGACCGATTGGATGCCCGCAGCAACCGAGTTTGTACCGAGCGCAACGCCGTCAGCCAGCATGACGTGGGCGTTCTGACCGATTGCCGTACCGCCGGGAGCGATCTGATCGACGATCGCGCCATTGCCGATGCCGATGCCATTGTCACCGTTGACCACCGTCGTCGGGCCCACCGCCACCGACTCGGCGCCGACGGCAAGGGAATCTCCGGCGATGGAGTTTGCATGGAAGTACTTGCCCGGTGTCGCAGCTACCGAGGCGATGGCGCCCTGGAGCTGCCGGACCGTGACGGCATCCTGCGTGTTTGTGCCATCGGCGACATTGGTGATCTGCCGGTAGGATGTGCTTGAACCCACAGATACAGCGCCCAGCAGGTTTTTATCCGTCGTATTGTACTGGATGAAGCCCGTCGGGCCTGCGGCTATCTGGCCGAACGCCGGGGCCAGAGGGCGATCGGAGATCGATCCCGAGCCAAGAGCCACGCCGCCAACGATGGCTGCATTGCTATTTCTTCCAAGCGCAAGCGAGTTGTCGGCAACGGAAGTGGCATTGTAACCGACGGCGGTGGAACCGATCCCTTGAGCTGAGGAATCGCTGACGGCAAGGGTCCTGTCGTTGGTGCGCACATATCGGATGCCCTTACCGTTTGCATCGGTGTAGGCCGTCGATGTGTCGCCGGCGATATTGTTGATGGTATTGCCGAGATTGGTGATGTCGGCCGTGTTCTGCGTGACCTGCCCGCCGATCGTCGTAACCGTGGTGCCGATGGCATTGACCGCCTGGTTGGTGGCAAAGAGCTGCGAGCCGTTGATCGCATCCGTCGAGGACCCGTTGATCCGTCCCGCAGCGACATTGGTGATGGTGCGCTCGGCGCCGACTGCGCCGACGCTGACCGTCGAGGTCGGATTGGTGCCCTGGAAGGCGTAGGTCGTGCCGTTGATCACCACACTTGGCGTGCCGACGGCGACCGCGGTCACCGAGCTTGAGCCGAGCGCCACGTCACCAGCGTTGCCGGCGGCGGAAAGAGCGCCCAGCGAGAGCGCATTCGAAGCGCCGGCATTCGCTCCTACGCCAAGAGCGGTCGCCTGAACGCCGGTTGCAAACGCGTTCTGGCCGATCGCGATGCTGGAGGTGGCTGTAGCATTGGCATTGGGTCCGACGGCGGTGCTGAATTGGCCCGAAGCCTTGGATATGTATCCAAAGGCCGTTGCGTCGAGGGCCGATGCTACCGCGCCGTTGCCGATGGCCGAGGCGTTGGCGCCGGAGGCGCTCGAGTTGGTGCCGGCCGCAATGGCGTTCGTCCCCGCCGCGGTCGAGACGGGTCCGATCGCGACCGAGTCCGTACCCGTCGCCGACGAGTCCGCCAGTGTCGAGTTGGCATGGAAATACTTGATGCCGCCGCCGACGTTGATGTTGTTGAGCGTGGTGCCGATGGCATCGACCGCCTGGTTGGTGGCAAAGAGCTGCGAGCCGTTGACCGCATCCGTCGAGGACCCGTTGATGCGTCCCGCAGCGACGTTGGTGATGGTGCGCTCGACGCCGACAGCGCCGACGCTGACCGTCGAGGTCGGAGTGGTGCCCTGGAAGGCGTAGGTCGTGCCGTTGATCACCGCATTGGGCGTGCCGACCGCTGCTGCGGTCACCGAGCCCGAACCAAGCGCCACGTCGCGTGCGTTGTTTGCCGTGGCCGCGTCGCCAAAGGCAAGCGCTCCGGCCGCGCCGGCGCGGCTCGTGTTGCCGATCGCGACCGAGCCTTGACCGATGGCGACATTGCCGTTGCCGATGGCAACTGCGCCATTGGCCTGGTTGGCGGCGGTGGCGCTAGCCGTGCCGTCGCTGTTGGCGATGTTATTGGCGCCGCCGGTGAAGGCACCCGTGCCGCTGGCATAGCTCGGATCGCCGATGGCGACCGCGCCGTCGCCGTAAGCGACGTTGCCGGCGCCGATGGCGACAGCCTTACCACCGGTTGCGGTCGCGCCAGTGCCGATAGCCACGGCGTTGGCGGAATCCGCGACGGACTGGAGACCCACCGCGATGGCGTTGGTTGCAGTCGCCCCGCTTTCGCGTCCCATCGCAATGGTGTCATCAGCGGACGCCGTCACGTCCGTGCCGACGGCGATGGCGCTCTGTCCACTGGCGCTCGTTGCAAAACTAGTCTGACCGACATAGACGGAGTTTAACCCGGACGCGCTCGTTCCAGCGCCGACAGCGACGCCATTCTGTCCGCTGGTTCGGGCACCGCGGCCGAGAGCGGTACCGTTGATTCCGCTGGCACCGGAATCACGTCCCACGGCCGTGGCGCCGGTGGCCGTCGCGCTGGCCTGGAAGCCCACAGCCGCCGAGGTGTCTCCGCTAGCTACGGTGCCGATGCCGAGCGCGGTACTGCCGGCTCCGCCGGCGTTGGCGCTGACGCCGGCAGCGAGAGAATTGTCTCCCGTCGCCTTCGTTCCAGATCCGTACGAGGCGGCGTTTATGCCGCTGGCAACGGCCTGGCGTCCCGTGGCAGTGGAATTGTCGCCGCTGGCGCTGGCACCGGCGCCCGTGGCAACCGAAAGAACACCACCGGCATTCGCATTGTTGCCGAGCGCGACGCTGGAGGTCGCGGTGCTTGCGACGATTGCGCCTGAGCCTATCGCAACGCTACCACCGGCAGCGAGCGCCTGCGCCTGGTTACCCAAGGCGACCCCGAAATCTCCCGACGCCACGGCGCTAGAGCCGACGGCGACCGAGTTAATCGCCGATGCCGCGGCTGACTTGCCAAGGGCAAGGGCACTGTCCGCGCTAGCGACGGAGCTCCAACCTCCCGCAAATGCAAAGTTGGCGGTGGCACCGGAGCTGACGCCGAGGGCGGTCGAGTTTCCTCCCGTCGCACTGGAGAAAGTGCCCAAAGCGCTGGCGCCCGCTGCGTTGGCAGTGGCGTTCACGCCGAGCGCCACCGAATTGACGTTGCTTGCGACCGTGCCGGCGCCCAGCGCCATCGCACCGCCGACGCCTGAGGCCGACGCACCCCGGCCAAGAGCCACCGTATATTGTCCCGACGAACTGGCCAGGTAGCCGACCGCCGTCGACGTGATACCCGAGGCGGCCGCTCCATTTCCGATCGCCGTCGCCTGATTCGCCGAGGCGTTGGCCGAGGTACCGAAGGCGCTAGCGCCGGTTCCTGTCGCCGAAGCGGTGGTACCGATGCTCGTCGCCCATGCCCCCGTAGCGACCGCCGCATTGCCGATTGCCACCGCCTCAAAGGTAAAACCGACAGGAGCTGTTCCGCTTGCATCGGCGTTGTTGCCGATGGCGATCGGCGAGCCGCCGGCGCCGCTGGCGACCGCCTGGGCGCCGGTGCCAATACCGACTTGCGAACCCGCGCCGCCTGTGGTCGCCCCGCCAAGGGTCACGGTGGCGGCACTCGCCCCCGAACTCGCAGCCATGACCATGGCAACGGCGGCTGCCGAAGCCGGAAGCATCCCGAGGAGCCCGCCCCTACCGATGCCGAGCATTCCGTGCCCCAACCGGCTCCGCTTGAAGCCGAGCACACGATGGGCCATGCGCAGCACCGCCATCAAGCGACGGCGGACCGAGCGGTCGACGCCACCACCTGAAACCCAGTTTCGAGCAAATCCGGTACGAGACTCGACCTGCAGAGGCTCCCCAACGCATTCCTTCATGCTGCTTTCTCCTCGCTGTTGGCTGGACGGCCAGGCTCGCTTGGACCCGCATCGGCGGCCGAGTCGTCGTTTAAATCATGCATTTCTTGAAGCGCGCGCCCCATCTTGGCGGCTTGGCTTTCGAGCTGCTCGCGGATACTTTCGACCCACGGCTGCGACAGAGTTGGGACGGTATGCAATGCAGCATCGGCCCGATCGGGCAGAAGCTTTGTCCCCACAAGGGCTCGGCAGGCTTCGAAATGGAGCAAGGGATCGCCGTCTGCATATGCCGGGGAGGTCAAACCAAGGACAAGGCAGGCAAATAGGTAATCAAGCTCCGCATCAGTTATGCGACTGGCGTACCGTCGTTGTAGGGCCGTCCATGCCACCTCGATTTTCGGAGCAAAGATTTCAAATCCCGGAAATTGAATGTCCATAATGCACCGAATGATTGCCATCGGGAACATGGCCTCATTTCAGCGCGACCGTATTTTAGAAAATTCCGGATTTTTTTTAGAAAACTACGATTTCTCGCTCAGCCGACGGCGGGTGTCGCCGCTTTGCCACACCTACCTGAGGCTGTTTCGCAAACTCTGCTGGTAATTTCCTGGCTTCAGGAAGCAAACTCTGCTCCGTTCGCGTGAATGCGGATGCTCATTCAGGCGCGGGCCTTTTTCCGGCCAGAACTCAACAATGAGTGTAAGATAGCGATATTGGTTCCGGCCGCATCCGATCGAGACGCGTCCGCAGGGCGCGCCAAGTTATCGCTCGAACCGCAGCTCTTTCGGCGTCCGTCCGCGATATCTCTTCATCGTTGTCGCCAAATGGCTTTGGTCCGAAAACCCGGCCACGTAAGCGACTTCTGCAATCGGCATCTCGCTCTCTACAAGCAATTTTTCCGTAAAGTCCAAGCGCAGATTTATGAGGTAACGGTGGGGCGGCATGCCAAAAGTCACGGCGAACCTGACTATGAAGTGGTTCGGCGAAATGCCAGCGACAGCAGCAAGTTCAGCGACGTGAACCTTCTCCGTAAAATGTTCACGGAGATACTCTTCCACGCGTCGGGCGCTTTTGGCGGAGAGCCCTCCTCTGGGCGGCTGCGGCTGTTTCATATGGCTTGCATAAGTGCGAAGGAGATGCGTGCTAAACAGAGTAACCAATGAATCAAGATAGAGTTCATTCGGAGTTGCTTTCCCGGTTAATTCGACAGAAATCCTCTGCGCAATGCCGAGGGCTGTGGGATCGACGGTCCCGAAGGCAGGCGGCTGAAGCTCGACTTTGGCAAGATCAAACTCCTGCAGCGCAAGCTCGGACAGCACTTCGGGGGGAATGGCAATGACAAGATTTCTCCTGGTTTCTGACCAGGCAAGACTGCTATCCACGCCCGCGGGATTAACCGCGATGGCGCCGATTGGCGCATCGTATTCCGAGATCCTGTCGCTACCGAGAGAAGCCCTCAGGCTACGGGTCGGCGCTAACATGATTCCTACCGCGTGCTCTTTTGCCAGGAACGTCTGGGATCCGGGATTACGGACGGAGCTAATGACGCTCCCACGCATGGTGGCCTTTCTCGGGCCTGCACTTTCAGGAATTATGTCAAATACATATCGATCGGCCCGTTCCCGAGCCTCACTTCCATAATTCATCCTTCATCGCCCCGCCCGAACGAAATCCTGTAAGCGCGAACAAGCAGGCGAGATCTCAGTTTCGCATGAGATCTCAATTTCCCAACACTGCCAGCTCAACGCAGCCGCAAATCAGCCTATAGTCCGAGATTAAATAGTACAAATAGCTGAGTTTGGAAGGGGAGATATGTGTATGGTAAAAAAAGGAGTAAGCCGGCAGAGCGCATCACATTCCCATCAGAATGAAGGCATCTCGCGCACCTCAACAGAGGGCTGTTCTCAGGCTAAATCTTAGTTCGCCGAAAAGCAGAAAAACCGATTGTCGCGCCATTGTGGCTGCTAAAGATCGCCTCGGCGCTTTTCATATAGATCCCATGCAACGTCCGCCATCGCCAGAAGCACATCTTTCTCATTCCATCCAGCTGCGGCAGCGGCTCGAACTATTTCATCGACGATAGGCAGCAATTGACGTTGGCACTCGCTTGAAATCTCATCTGTGCCGTTCCCCAGAGGCGGATCACTAAATTTGAATTCTACCATTCTCAATCTCACAGGATTACTATATGCCAGCTATCACATTCCTAATGTAAAATAAATCGAAAGAACGCGTAAGAGTCTTTTGTGGGCAGTACCCAATCAGACTATCGCTATGCTGCAACCAATCCAACTTTGATCACAATCGCTGACCCGGCGTCACTCGCAAACTCACCGCGTGCGCTGCAAACGATACAAGAAAAAATAGAAACTATTCTGCCACTTCGACCGGTCAGACTGCAAAGCGCTGTGGTGAATACCTGAACGGTGAATATTTAGGCAGCTCGACAACAGAAAATGCTATCAGCGACGCCGGCCTGATTGTTGCTTAAACGATCAGCAAGCCGCACCTCATTGACCGTCAGGCGCCGCTGCCGAGGAGGCAGCGGCGGGGCTCTTGTTGCGCCGGCCGTCAATCGCAACCTCAAGGTCTCTGCCGAAAGCGCGAACCGACGCAACCCGTTCGCAATCACTCAAACGCCGCGCTTGTTTCCCCAGATAAGCACATGCAGTTGCGGCAGCACTCTCGCCTCAAACCATTTGTCATCGCCGACCTTGTCGACCAACCAGCGCATGCGTTCGACAATGCCGTCGATATCCACAAGGGCATCGTCCGCGTCGGCAGGTGGCGGCGTATGATTGCCGGGCTGCAGATAAAGTGGCAGATGGGGATAGCGCAACGAGGCATCGCGCGCATAGGCATAGTCAACATCGTCGAATACGACGATCTTCAGCGCGATCTGCGGCTTGCCGCCTGCCATGCGCAGACAGTCATCGAAATCAGCCCAGTTCGTCGCCATACCGCTCGAAGGCGGCTTCGAGCTCAGCACCAGCACATCAAGCTCCGAGAACCATTCCTTGGCCACGCTTCCCTGCGTTTCCAGCGCAAAACGGTAGCCTTCCGTATGACCGCGCGCGATCAGCGGACCGAGAGGCTGGATCGCGGGATTGCCGCCCGAGAGCGAAATCGTCAGCGGCTTGCCGCCCGAGAGCCGCGTCACCTCCTGCCAGATCTCGTCGACGGGCATCGGCTGCCATTGATCGCGGTATTCACTGTCGACCGCATGCAGCGTATCGCACCAGGAGCAGCGATAATCGCAGCCGCCAGTGCGCACGAAAATCGTGGGAAGGCCGATCAAGATCCCCTCGCCCTGGATCGTCGGCCCAAAGATCTCGCTAACGCGAATGCGCGCTTCACTCATGGCCGGTATTCCGCCCATGTCTTTGGCGTCTCGCTGACGCGCACGGCTGATGTCTCCGGCAATCGGACCTTGCACCAATCGTAGAAATGCTTGGCGAGACACTCCGAGGTAACGCGATCGTGGCCGAGGACAGCATTGAGGTGGCGGTGGTCGAACTCATCGTCGATGTAGCGCTTCAACGGCTGAAGCTCGTGATAGTCACGCACAAAGCCGTTCCCATCGAGTTCGGCCGCCGAAAGCTCCACCACGACGATGTAATTATGCCCATGCAGGCGCGCGCATTGATGATCGTCGGGCAAATGCGAGAGCTGATGCGAGGCGGAGAAATGAAACTCCTTGGTGATGCGGAACATCACTTCACCTCCTCGGCAGAAAAGCCTGATGTCGCTGATACCCAGAAATCGGGATCCTCGTAATCGGTAGGATCTTCGACACCGGCGAGGTGGAAGGCTTCGCGCCGCTCGACGCAGGTGCCGCAACGGCCGCAATGGCGCTCACCGCCCTTGTAGCAGGACCAGGTTTCGGCAAAGGGGGTTCGGTGCCGAGCGCCGTCGGTGACGATATCCGCCTTCGACACCGTCACATAGGGCGCGTAGAGCGAAACGCTGGCATAGCCGTCGAGCGCATGGTTCTGCATCTGCTGGAAGGCGTCGATGAAGCCGGGGCGACAATCGGGATAGATGAAATGATCGCCGCCATGAACGGCAACGGCGACCGCATCCGCCTTCTGCGCAGCCGCAAGCCCGAAGGCGATCGCCAGCATGATCGCGTTGCGGTTCGGCACGACGGTCGCCTTCATGGTTTCCTCGGCATAGTGTCCATCAGGCACATCGACATTGTCGGTCAGTGCCGATCCGGTCAGGTGCCTGCCAATGGCTGTTATGTCGATGATCTGATGCGGCACGCCGAGCCGTTTGGCGCAGGCTGCGGCGAATTCCACTTCCTTGCGATGCCGCTGGCCATAGTCGAAGGAGACGAGGCCTATAAGCTGATGTTCAGCCGCGACCTTATGGGCGAGCGAAACGGAGTCCAATCCGCCGGAGCAGACGACGATAGTCTTCATAATTCAGGATCCCTTGTTTTGACCGGGTGGGCTGCGACCGGATTTCATGGCTCCTGCAAGCCACGGCAGGCTCCCTAGCAACAGAATCCGGAAGAAACAAGGCATCCGTTTTATTTCTTGGCGGCGCGCCGACAGGTGCAGATACGTTGTATCTGATAATGGGGGCTCGCCTGACGCTCCAAATTTCCCCTGGATGTTGAAACCGGATGGCACCTGCCGGCGCGGCTCTCGGGGTCCATCCGGTTCGCTGCCCCAGCGGTGATTGCACAAATGGGCCTTCGACCTTTCACCACCAATTCAAGGCGGGACGTCGCTGAGGCGGTGCGATATCAAAGGCAGCTTTGCTTGAAGGAGGCTCCAAAATTCGGGACTCTACTTAAGCGTGATACGAAACAGGCGGCTGTTTGCCGAGGGGATGCCCCCGCACGTTTCTGCGAGGACGCTCAACCGTCAGCGGCCTGCGAAGCGCTGTTTCGCGCTGTCGGTCACAGGCGTATAGAGGCTGACGAGCGTCCCCTCCGGATCGCGGAATTGCGCCGCCCTATTGCCCCACGGCATCATTTTCGGCTCGTGCACAACCTCCGCCTCACCCTTTAATCGGGCGAAATCGGTGTCGACATCATCGACTTGGAACTCAAGGATGATCGATCGATTGGCACGGGGTTCGGCGCTGCCCTCCCTGAACAGAGCGACAGTCTCGGCGCTTCCGATGGCCAGCGTTGCCGCGGGAGTGACGATCTCTGCAAAGACTGGCGCCAGCCACTCGGCCGTCTGGCCGGTGACCATCTCGTAGAAGCTGACAACCTTCTTGATGTCGGCAGCGATCAGACGCGTGGAAGCTAATTTCATCGGTTACTCCTTCAAGAGGCCCGCAGGATTGTCGGCGCCTTGAAGGCTCTTGTCGCACAAGCCTGCTGCCACCATACTGGCAGCAGGAGTCAGTAAGAATGCGCCGCGCCGACCGATTGTTTCAGATCATCCAAATCCTGCGCCGGTCGAGCAGACCGGTGACCGCCGCCGCGCTTGCGGAGGAGCTCGAAGTCTCGAAGCGCACGGTCTATCGCGATGTCGCCGATCTCATGAGCCAGCGGGTTCCGATCGAGGGTGAAGCAGGCTTCGGATATCTCCTCTCATCCGACTACGAAATGCCCCCGCTCATGCTGACGCCGGAAGAGATCGAGGCGGTGATGCTCGGAGCACAATGGGTTGCTGGCCGTTCCGACAAGACGCTCTCCAACGCCGCCCGCGATGTCGTTGCGAAGATCGCTGCAGTGGTTCCCAAACACCTGCGTCCTTACATCGTAGAGCCGAGCGTCGGCGCCAAACCGGTGGTCCAGGGCCACGAAGAGGAGAACATCGACCCGTCGATGCTCCGCGCTGCGGTGCGCGAGGGACGCAAGCTTCGGCTGAGTTACCGCTCAGACGCGGGCGAAGAAACCGCACGGACCGTGTGGCCCGTTATCCTCGGCTATTCGGACACCAACCGAATTCTGGTGGCGTGGTGTGAATTACGCCAGGGCTTTCGGCATTTCCGTACGGACCGGATTCTCGCGGCCGATATGCTCGACGAAGGGCATGGCCTTCGTCCAGGCGAGCTGCGCCGTCGCTGGTCGGCCTGGCGAGAGGCTACCCTCCAGCAATCGAAGCGCTTCACCTCCGACTGACCGACAGTGGAATAGATTGGAAATCGGACCTGTATGGAGGCGAAGTGCTGGCATTGTCGCGCCGACTTGAACTGCTGCATCATACCGGGCTCCCGTCATCGCAGCGTCAGATGCGAGTTCTCCACCCGATTATTTCGGCCCTTGCGCGAACGGTGCTCGACACCCGGCATGTTCGCCTGGAGCGCACGGCCGAAGGATAAGCTTCCCGCATCGACCGCAATGAACCCTGCGTACCGTTGCCTTTTTGGCAACTGACAATGCGCATAATTGTTCTTTATTAGAACACTAAATTCCCCCATCATCCTTGCATTGGTGGATAACGAGACGAAAAGTCCGATCGCCCAATCAACAGGGGAACTATCAGCATGTCTCAATTCATGATGAATCGTCGCCGTTTCCTGTCCAATGCTGCTTTGGTCGGAGGTCTCGCTGCGACCCAGACTTTTGTCGGCATTCGCGCTGGCAAGGCAGCCGATGTCGCCGAAGTCCGCATGCAGCTCGGCTGGCTTGCCTCGAACGGCCTGATTGGCGAGGTCGCGGCCCAGAAGAAAGGCTTCTTTACTGAACAGGGCATCAATCTTACCATCGTGCCGGGCGGCCCGAATGTGGATGGCGTCGCCGGCGTTGCTGCCGGCCAATCCACCATCGGGCAGATCTCCTCAAGCCCCTCGGTCATGCTCGCCCGCTCGGCCGGCATGCCGGTCAAGGCGTTTCTTGCCGGATATCGTAAGCATCCGTTTACATATTTCTCCCTGAAGAAGGCACCGATCCGCGAGCCGAAGGATATGATCGGCAAGACGATCGCCACGCAGCCAACCGCCTTCATCCTGCTGCGCGCATTGTTGGCCCAAAACGGCATTCCGGAAGACAAGGTGAAGATGGTCAATATGGGTTCCGACATGAACCAGTTGATCACTGGTCAGGCCGATGCCGTCACCGGCTGGGTGACGAACACCAATGCGCTGAAGGTATTGGGCGGCGAGCGCGTCGACATGATGCTGTGGGATGCCGGCCTGCAGCTCTACGCCAACGTCTACTACACGACCGATGAACAGCTCGACAAACATTCCGACGTGCTGGTGCGCTTCACCACGGCCGCCGCCAAGGGCTGGGGCTATGTTCGCGACCATCCGGAAGAAGCCGTCAGCATGCTGGTCGAGGCCTATCCCAATCTCGACAAGGCGAGCGAGCTCGAGGCAGTCCACTCGGTCATTGACTTCTCTTTCGGCGACAGCACCAAGCAGACCGGCTGGGGCGCGATGAACAAGGACAATTGGGCCGCCCAGATCAAGGCCTATGCCGATCTCAAGCAGTTCACAGGTGCTACCCCGACCGTCGATGACGTCGCCACCATGGCGATCCTCGACGCGACCACCGAAATCCGCAAGCAGATCGGGTGAACGTCATGATGAGCGCCGCCACCATCAAGCAGCCGCAGCCGCTACCGGCAGCCGAAACGGCAGGGCTTGCCGTTTCCATCCGCGATCTCGACATCCGCTTCGGCGACAAGGGCAATGAATTCACCGCCCTGTCCAATGTCTCTGTCGATATTCCGGAAGGCTCGTTCGTCACCATGCTCGGGCCGTCCGGCTGCGGCAAGTCGACCTTGCTGCGCTGCATCGCCGATCTTGTCCATATCAGCGACGGCTCGGTTTCGGTTTTCGGACGCCCACCGCGCCAGGCGCGCGAGGGCCGCGACTTCGCCTTCGTCTTCCAGGAAGCGACGTTGCTACCGTGGCGCAGCGTCATCGACAATGTCCGCCTTCCTCTTGAAGTGGGCAAACACGACAAGAGCTCCTATGCCGATCCCATGGAACTGCTGGCGCTTGTCGGCCTCAATGGGCGCGAGAACGCCCTGCCGCACGAATTGTCTGGCGGTATGCGCCAGCGTGTCGCCATCGCCCGCGCCCTGGTGACCAAGCCGCGCATCCTGCTGATGGACGAGCCCTTCGGCGCCCTGGACGAAATCACTCGCGACAAGCTCAACGAAGAACTGCTGCGCATCTGGCGCGAGACGGGCACGACCATCGTCTTCGTCACCCACTCCATCCCCGAGGCCGTCTTCCTCGGCGAGCATGTGCTGATGCTTCAGGCCCACCCCGGCCGGGTGAAGGAATTCATGAAGGTCGACCTCCCCTATCCCCGCGCGCTTGCGATGCGCGACACGGTCGACTTCATCAAGGTCACCGCGCATCTGCGCGCGCTGCTGGAGGAATGCATATGAGCAACGCCGTGCACTCTGATATCGGCCGTATCTCCAAGGCACCGCGCAAGGTCGCCGTCCTGGACGCAACCGTCGGCGTTCTTTCCTCGCATATGCCGGCGATCCTTGCGGCACTCGGCTGCATCGTGCTGTGGCAGGGGGTCATCTGGATCTTCAAGATCCCGACCTTCATGGCACCGAGCCCGCTCGACGTCCTCTATGCGTTTCGCGACAACGCCGCGACACTGACGCGCAACTTCCTGCCGACGGTGCTCGAGGCCGTTCTCGGTTTTATCTTCGGCAATCTCGTCGCCATCCTCCTGGCAATCTGGTTCGTCCACAGCGCCACGGCGGAGAGAGCCTTCTATCCGATTGCCGTCTTCGTCAAAGCGATCCCGATCATTGCACTTGCGCCGATCCTCGTCTTGATCTTCGGCAACGGCGTCGCCCCGAAGATCATCATCGCCGGCCTCATCTGCTTCTTCCCGACACTGGTCAACATGGTCCAGGGACTTCGCTCCGCCAGCCCTGCCATGCTCGATCTGATGCGCGTGCTTTCGGCCAGCAACTCCGAGATCCTCTGGAAGGTTCGCCTTCCAAGCTCGCTGCCGTTCCTGTTCGCCGCCTTGAAGATTGCCGCGACCAGCAGCGTCATGGGGGCGATCGTGGCGGAATGGATCGGCTCCAGCTTCGGGCTTGGCGCACTCATCATCGAGGCGACCTATAATTTCCGCTCGCCGCTTCTCTACGCAACGGTCGTCATTGCCGCGCTGCTGGCCGTGATCCTCTTTTTCATCGTGTCGGTCGCAGAGGCGAAGATGATCCGCTGGAAGCCGGCCGGGCAGCACTGAACCCTAAAAAATCGAGGAAACACCAATGGAACAGGTTATTCGTCAGCCTGCACGGGACATCCGTGTCGTCGATCGCTCCGATGTGGTGGTGGTCGGCGGTGGCCCGGCAGGGATTGCCGCAGCCGTATCGGCCGCCCGCAACGGCGCCAGCGTCACGCTTCTCGAACGCTATCCCTATGTCGGCGGACTTGCTGCCGGCGGCATGGTGCTGGTGCTCGACGACATGATCAACGAGCTCGAAATCACCGTACGCGGCATCTGCATGGAGACGATCGAGCGCATGAAGCGCTGGGGACTCTGCGTCACCCCCACCGATCGAGATCGCCTGATCGAATTCCGCGACACGCCGGAGGCATGGCAGCGCTGGGCTCGCTGGGGGCTCTTCGACTTCCATACCCAGTCGATGCCGCATCCGATCTGCTTTTCGGCCGCATTCGATCCCGACGCCTTCAAACGCGCCGCCTATGACATGATCGGTGAGGCGAAAATCAAGCTTAGAACCCATAGCTGGTTCTCCTCGGCAATCGTTGAGGGTGGCGCGATCAAGGGCGTGATCTGTCAGACGAAGAATGGCATGCAGGCGGTCCTCGGCGATGTCGTCATCGACACCACGGGCGATCTCGATGTGGCGGCAAGCGCGGGAGCCGATCACGTCGAATCCAACTTCATCCTGACGACTGTGTCCCGCTGGGGCGGCGTCGATACGGAAGCGGCGGAGCGTTTCGAGCAGCAGGAGCCGGAAGCCTTCAAGACGCTCGATCATGAAGCCAAGCGGCTGATCGGCGGCTGCTGGTCCTTCTGGTGGCTGAAGACGCCGCTGCCAGGCGTCGTCTGGCTGAACTGCCCGCATATGCCGACGCTGAGCGGCCTCAAGGTCGAAGACCTGACCAAGGCGGAGATGGAAGGCCGCTCGCGCATCGCCAAGCTGCTCGATTTCGCCCGCGAAAAGATGCCCGGCTTCGAGAATGCTTATGTTGTCGATTTCGCGCCGCAGACCGGCGTACGCCAGACGCGGCTGCTGCAAGGCGACTATGTCGTGACGAAGGACGACGTCATGACCCGCCGTCATTTTGCCGACACGGTCTGCCGCGGCCGCGACTACTACACGCCTTACCGGGCCATGCTGCCGAAGGAGATCGATCAGCTGATCGTTGCCGGCCGGCACTATTCGGCAACGCCGCAGGCGCAGAAATCCAGCCGCGAGATCCCGCCCTGTATGGCGATGGGCGAGGCGGCGGGTGTGGCCGCAACCGTTGCCCTCAATGCCGGCACGACCGTTCGCAAGGCCGATATCCGGGCAATTCAGAAACAGATGCGGGCTCAGGGCGCCGATCCCGGCGACATCCCCTCGGAAAACGCGACATATTTGGAGGCTGCAGAATGACGACTTTGCCACTCGACGGAATCCGCGTGATCGATTTCACGCAAGTCATGCTCGGACCATGCTGCACGCAGGTTCTGGCGGACTACGGCGCCGAAGTCATCAAGATCGAAAAGGTCAAGATCGGCGATCTCTCGCGCTGGTCGCTCGGCTCCGATCCGGATGGTCTCAACAATCCGGTCTTCTGCTCCTTGAACCGCAACAAGAAGAGCCTGGCGCTCGATCTCAAAGACGCGAGCGCCCGCAAGACCGTCCAGGCACTGCTCGAGACGGCCGACGTCGTCGTCAACAACTTCCGGCCTGGCGTCATGGAGCGCATGGGCTTCGGCTATGAAGACCTGAAAAAGATCAATCCCCGCCTGATCTACGCCGTCGGCACCGGGTTTGGACTGACCGGCCCCTATCAGCACAAGGGCGGCCAGGATGTGCTGGCGCAGGCCGTCTCCGGCGTCATGCGCCGCAAGTCCGACAACAGCCACCCCACGTCGATCTATGCCACGCCGCTTGCCGATTATTCGGCGGGCATGCATCTCGTCCAAGGCATCCTTCTAGCCCTCCTGCAGCGCGACAAGACGGGCGAAGGCCAGCAGGTGGCCGTCAGCCTCTACAATTCCATGATCGCCATGCAGATGCAGGAAGGCACGACGCATCTGATGCGGCAGAGGGATCTGAACTGGGGCGCCTTCCCGCTGACGGGCGTCTTCGAGACGACGGACGGCGCGATCGTCATGGTCGGCGCCTTCAAGCCAAATCCCTTGCGCGATATTTGCGAGGCGCTGGAGATCGAGGACCTCTCGCAATATCCGCACTACAAGGATTTCGATGCGCAGATGGCGCGGCGGCCGGAGTTACAGGCGATCTTCCGCGACAATTTCGCCAAAAACAGCACCGCTCATTGGATCGAGCGGCTGGAGGCTGTCGATATTCTTTGCGCTCCAGTGCGTTCGCTGCCGGAGGCTCTGAGGGACGAGCAGACCATCATCAACAAGATGATCCTCGAGGCAGGCGAGACCGCCGCTGGCCCGATCCGCCTGATCGGTTCGCCGATCGATATGTCGGCCGCGCAGGTGAGCGTGCGGTTTGCGCCGCCGCAGCTTGGCCAGCACAATGAGGAAATTCTGGCCTCGCTTTCCGAGCTTCAGGGGGATGCTGCATGAGCGTCTCGTTTACGGTAGAAGACCGCGTCGCCCGCGTCACGCTCGACCGCCCCGACCGGATGAACGCGGTCGATGCCGAGACCGAGGCCGCACTCGAGGCGATCTGGACGGAGATCGAGCGTCGCGACGATATCAGCTGCGTCGTCCTGACGGGCTCTGGCGAGAAAGCCTTCTGCGCAGGCGCCGACCTCAAAGGCGGCAGCGGCAGTTCCGGCGTCGATTACTGGACGGTCGGGCGGGAAAACGGTTTCGGAGGCCTTGCGTTCCGCCGCTCGCTTGACGTGCCCGTCATCGCCCGCGTCAACGGCTATGCACTTGGCGGCGGCTTCGAGATGGTGCTCGGCTGCGATATCGTCGTTGCGGTGGAGACGGCTCGCTTCGGTCTGCCCGAAGCCCGCGTCGGCCGCATGCCGCTTGATGGCGGCATGGTGCTTTTGCAGCGCAAGATCCCGTTCAATCGTGCCATGGCCGTGATGCTGACGGGGCGGCAGTTCGGCGCGCAGGAAATGGCAAGCTACGGCGTGGTGAACGAAGTTGTGTCGGCTGCAGAGCTGGACGCCGCAGTCGATCGCTGGACCGCTGACATCGTCGCCTGCGCGCCGCTGTCGCTGCGGGCCATCAAGCAGACGGTCAATCGCACGGCGCATTTGAGCCCGGCCGAAGCTCAGGCGCTCAGGACACCGGCACTGATCAAAGCCCTGAAAAGCGAGGATGCCATGGAGGGTGTCGCGGCTTTCCGCGAGAAGCGGGCGCCCGTTTGGCGCGGCAGATAGGCATGCTATAGCTTCGAGATTGCCGAGGGCTTTTCATGCATGCCAGCATCCTGAAGTATTTCGCCGAGGTCGCACGCTCCGGATCGATCCGCAAGGCATCCGACGAGCTGCATGTCGCGACATCCGCCGTCAGCCGCCAGATCAAGAAGCTGGAAGACGAACTCGGGACACCGCTGTTCGAGCGCTTTTCCGACGGGCTGCGGCTGACGTCTGCGGGCGAAATCGTGCTGCGCCACGCCAAGGAGACGCTGCACGAATATGAGATCATGAAGTCCAACCTCGGCGATCTCCACGGCAAGAGCACCGGCCGTGTCCATATCGCCGCCTTGGACAGCCTCGCGATCCAGTTCCTGCCGGAGTTCGTCTCCAGCTTTCACAAGAAGCATCCGGCGGTGGATTTCCGCATCCGCACCGATAACTACAACAATATCTTCCGCTTTCTGGCGGAAGGCGACGTCGACATCGGCGTCACCTTCGATCTTGCCCGGCCGCACGACATGAAGCTGATCCATGGCGTGCGCATGCCGCTGATGGCGATCGTTGCCAAGACCCATCCGCTGGCAAGGCAGAAATCCGTCACGCTGCAGGAATGTGCCCAGTTCAATATGCTGCTGCAGCTCGACAACGAGGTCATGAGTTCGATGATCGCCGTTGAACTCGGGGCTCTCAACCGCGTCGGGCGTACGCTGGTGGCGACAAACAATCAGATGATGCTGAAACCCATGATCCTTGCCGGCGAAGGCGTCGCTTTCTTCACACCGCTTGGCTTGCTGCGCGAGCTGGAAGCCGGCGATGCCGTCGCCCTCTCGATCGCAGGATCGAAGCTCCAGGATCTCGAAGTCGGCATCGTCGTCTCACGCCGCCGACAGCTCACCCATGCGACGGAGGTCGTCGCCCAATCGATGGGCGAGGAACTGTCGAAATTCGCCGGGAAGATCAACACGCTGGTCTCACGTTAGAGGAAACCGATCATGGCACCGCGGTTGCTGCTCAATCCAGGTCATGCGCCTGCCGAAAGGATCACCGACGGTGCTGAGCTGCCGCAGGCGCTTCAATCTTTTGGCCTGCAGCCCGGCGATCTGGCTCTGCCCTCGCCCGTCAATGCCCATGACCATGGCTACGGCATCCGCACCCTCGATTTCGGCGCCGTCGACGATGCGCTCGAAGTGTGGATACCCGGTCTGAGGCTGCGGCCACGCACGGATCCCTATCTCGAAGCGCTCGTCGCCTTTGGCCGCCTTGCCGGAACCGGCGTCGGCGCAACGATGCATTGCCATAACTCCTTGAACGTCGATCGTCTGGTCGGCGAGGCTGACGCAGTCATGCGGGCCGCCCTCGACATCGGCATTCGGCTTGCGCTCTCCTGCCCGCTGCTCGACCATGATGCCTGGGCCTATGATGGTGGGCCGCAACGGCTGCGGCCTTTTCTATCTCAGGATGACTGGCAGGCGCTTGCCGGCACTATCCCCAGCTATGCGCCGATCCACACGCAGCTCGCAGCCGTCGAGGCAGTTGCCGCTGCCAATACCAGCCCGTTGATCGACGTGCAGTATGGGCCGATCGGGCCGCAATGGTGCTCGAACGCTCTTCTGGAGGCGATTGCCGAGGCTTCAGCGCTCCATGACCGGCGTATCCACATGCACTTGCTCGAAAGCCCGCGCCAGCGCATCTGGCTCGACAGACGCTTTCCCGAAGGCGTTGTCACCTATCTCGACAAAATCGGCTTCCTCTCGCCGCGGCTCGCCATTGCCCATGGCGTCCAGCTAAGTCCCGACGAGTGCGAACTGCTTGCCGAGCGCGGTGTGCAACTCGTCAGCAATCCCTCTGCCAATCTGCGTCTGCGCTCGGGCATTGCCCCGATCGCATCCACGATCAAGCCGGGCCGCCCGGCCTTCGCCATCGGCCTCGACGGCACCGGATTGGACGACGATCAGGATCTATGGCGGGAAATGCGGCTCCTCTATCTCCTGCAGGGCGGGCGTAGCCTGTCGCGACGATTGACGGCACAGAATGTGTTCGATGCCGCGATCCGGGTGGGCGGCCAAGTGATCAACGCAAGCGAGGCCGAGGACTTCACAATCGTTGACTATCAGGCCCTGATTGCCGAGGCGCTGTTCGACGATGACGACGAGGCGGAAGTGCTGTTGACCCGCATGAGCGCGCGGCATGCTACGGGCCTTGTTGTCGCTGGCCGGGAAGTGATGCGTCAAGGAGAGCTGACGGGCATCGACTTCGATGCGGCCTTGTCCGAGCTGCTGGCACAGGCAAGAGCCGATCTGCCAAGGCTTGAGAAGCAGCGCCCTCTCGTCAAAGCGTTATCCGAAGCGACACGCACCTATTATGCAACTTGGCCCGGAATCACCTGAAACCGGACCAAAGCAAGATCATGCATCGACCAGAGCCCCGATTCGCAACGCATCGAGACTTTCGAGCCTCGTCCTGTCGGTGATTGGCATCTGCGGCGGTAATACCTTATTCCAGACCGTATTACCGGCGCGATTGCCGACGAGATGCTTGACAGCTGGAATAAGGGGATGGGCGGAGATGGCCTGTCGCAGGCCACGGACCTGTTCCAACAGCTCGGCATTCTCCTGATCGCGCCACAGCTGTTGCGACGAGCGAGGATCGATATTGACGGTCGCTGATATACAGCCGGCGTAAGCATCGCGACCGGCATCGGCAAGTGCCGCCTCGCTGCTCGGGAAGACGCCGAAGCCAGCGATTTTGGCAAGCTCACGCGCATAGGCAAGATTGCCGGAACTATCCTTTGCCCCATGGATCCGCTCCGGAAAAGCCTGCGAAAGCCGCGCTGACAGTGCGGGGGAAAACTCGATGCCGGTCAATTGCGGGAAGTTGTAGAGGTAGATCGAGATCGGGGTCTCTGCCGTCATTCTCACAAGCTCGGCGAACCAGGCGAACAAGCCATCCTCCTCAACAGGCTTGTAGTAATAGGGCGGCAGCACGAGTGCTGCCGCAAAACCGAGATCGAAGGCGCGGCGCGTCAGTGCTGCCGTCGTTTCAAGGTCCGGCGTGCCAGTTCCGACCATCAGCCTGCGGCCATCCAATCCACGTGCCGCAGTCGTCATGAGAGCGCTGCGCTGGGCGGCGGAAAGGGAATTGGCCTCGCCCGTCGTGCCCAGCACGTTCAGGAAATCGCAACCATTGTCCAGGCACCAGCGGGCATGCTCGACGAAAGCGTCGGCATTGATGTCGCCATGATTGTCGAAAGGCGTCGGCACGGCGGCGATCACGCCGGCAATCCGGGTCTGCGTCACGAGAAGGCTCCTCCCATTCTATTAGATTCTGTTTTCACTCGGGCTGCGATAGGCCGCCACGAAAGGATGATCGAGGCTGGTGATGCGGCTCTTGTCCCAACCGCCGGGAGCGCCCCAGCCGGTGACATCATCGGTAAAGAAATCGCGATTGACATCGCGCAGGAACAGCCGCTCTGCCGGCATTTCCTCATCCCACAAGATAGCGTCGACCGGACAAACGGAAAGACAGAGCCCGCAATTGATGCATTCTTCCGGCTGGATGTAGAACATCCTGCCGCCCTCATAAATGCAATCGACAGGGCAGGCCACCGTGCAGGCTCCATCCTTCGTATCGATGCAGGGTTCGGTAATTACGTAAGCCATGACGTTCGCCTCGCGGCGCTCTGAAGGGCGCCTTTAGCAAACTATGGCAAACAAGAGCGTTCTGAAGAAGCGCCGATTTTCGGCTCTTTCATTGCCAAAACGGCAACGCTCGGGCCGAGCGATTGGCGGTCCACGAGCAGATGGTTTGCGGGAAAATGTAGCTTCCGCCATTCGAGACAGAGCCACATCGGGAAATGTCATGCTGCAAGATCGGCCGCGCCCCAGAGAGCGGGCAGCACGGCTTCGGGATCGACCTCGGCACAGATGATCGTTCCGTTCCACCCGACCACATGGCGGAGCAGTATCGGTAGCGTCGAGATCGGATCGGGTCGCGCGGTCAATGGGATCGATCAGAATGTCAAATTCAATATGGCTCCAGTTGCCGAAAGTCTGTCGCAAACTCTTCTGAAAGCAAGAAGCAGGCCATCCGTTGAATATATTCTGGAATGATGTAAGTACTTTCCGCCGTCTAGGTAATCCCATGGCGAGGCCGCCTTGCTGTAACGGGATTTTGGCTGGTCGTATCGACGAGAGTCGATATGTTTCATTAACCCGATAATGACTGTGGCTAGCTAGGGATTGCCGGTTGGAAAACCTTTCTGGATTGCGTGTTTCCAAGCGGCGATACCGCCTTGCACTTCTGTCGACCGGCATCCTTCTGGTGGTTGCTCTCGGCAGCTCATTCGCCAGCCGCGCCGCCCTGGGCCTCGCCGTTGAAAGCTGCAGGCTCAATTCCACTCTGACCGGCGCCGCATTTCCCTGCCTCAAGGTCGTTCAGAAACCGCAGCCCCTGGCGTCCTATGCAATCCTGCGCGAACCAACCCACAAAGAACGAACCATTCTCACGCCGCTTGCCGATGTCAGTGGCATAGAAGACAAGCGCCTTCTGGTTCCCGACGCACCCAATTACTTCCTTGATGCTTGGAACGAGTGGGCGATCGTCATGGGCGACCATGCGAACCGGGATCCGTGGCGGGATGCAGCATTGGGGATCAACGCTGCAAGCAACCGTACGCAGGACCACCTTCACATTCACATGGGATGCGTATCCAGCAGCTTGAAATTGGCGTTGAACAGTCATGCAGCCGACATCGGCGCAGAAAAATTTCAGCGCATAAACACTAAATCTGCCTGGCGATCCTTCTGGGCAAGATTTGTCAGCGCCGATCAATTTGAAAATATCAACCCATTTCAGCTTGTTGCAGACGACGTTCCGCACGCGCGCGCAGATATGGAGAACGTCACAATCGGCATCGTCGGAACCTCACGGCAGGACGGGCAGCAAGGTCTCTACCTGCTTGCCGAGATCTTTGGTGACAACGATTCCTACGGCTCGGCAGAGGAATTGGTCGATCCAAAATGCCGCTTATAAACAGGCGGGAACGGAAGCGCCTCGAGCATGCCCGAGCCAACGGGCTCTCCATCGATATTTGCGAAACGCGTAGCAAGGTAAGCCGCCAGCACCCGCAAGTCGGCAGGGCTGAGTAAGTAGCAAGATTCCGAACGGCCGGACGAAGGCCCAACTTTCCACGCCTCCCGGCTTCGGCTAACGCTCAGAACTCTTGTCAGACCGCGGCAGGATACCGTCTCACGACGCAATCCCGAAGTGACCGAAGCCCGCTAGCCTTTCAGCTTTCACCGGCAACCGCGTGTTTGTCGGATGCAAACACGATTGCTGCCGAGGCTTCTTCAAACGCATTGTTTAGAATGAGCAGTTTGCACGCCTGGGCGCGGGCATATTGCTCGTAGAAACCGCGCGAGATCCAGATGGGTGAGTGACCCCGCCGCCCGCTCCACCCCATACACCCGATCGCTTCGGCAGCCGAAAGCTTGCGGCTTGTATGGGCGCGGGAGAGACCGGAAGATCGCGCCAGATGGGAAATAGCACTCACATCGGTAAGATATCTGCTCTGCTCCGGCAGCCTCTCGGGGCCGATGCCAACGACGAGGCGATCCATCAACAATCCGCCCGGGTCGGCCCAGGTGAAAATCGCAGAAAGGGGCCCGGGAATGCGCATCTCCGGGCTCGACAGCAAAACGTCGGCGACACCCGGCTGCATGCACGCGAGCATGCTTTCAGGATGCCCTAGGAACCGGACGGCCCTGTGCCCACCGTCGATAAGGTCGAGGGCCTCAAAATGGACGGCGTACCACTGGATCAGCATCGACAAGGCCGCACGGGACGGAACCACCTGGCCCGTATGGCCATCAGCGGCACCGTCTGCCAAACGAATGACATCGTATTTCAGCACCTCGTCGAAGAACGCGTGAGCCGTATTGCGGCTGGCGATCCCATGCTGGAGGGCGACATTCGCAAAAGCTCGCCGCGTCAGCCCGCGCCCGCCAGATGCGGCCGCGCGAAAATGACAGGCAAGGGCTGTGTGGTACAGGAGCCAGCGCTGTTGCGTCGCGAAAAGAGCTGCCACCCTCGGGGAAGTCTCGTGCTCCGCGATAAAACTCCTTGCCAACAGCAGCATTGCGCGCGGGAAGGCTTCCGCCCCGATCAAGAGATCCACCTCGCGCGTCGCAGCCGCTGCGATTTCGCGCGGAGCACTCGACGACCGGGTTGTTGGAAAATCATAAACTTCACCCACGGGGAAACGCCCTCAGCACCATCATTTGACAGGTGTCCAAATCACACAGGCGAGTCGCTCCCGGACAGCCATCAGTCCCGGAATGGGCGAGATCGGCAAAATACCGATCTGCCGGAGAAATACCCCGCCCCCAGCTTCTTCGCTGGATGCGCCTGTTCCCGCCAATGATCTGCAATTCCGGCTCATGGCGCCGGTTGCACGACACAGGCCGCGCCATCGCCGAGGCAGACGACGGTGCCATCGAAACGCGGATCAACGATGTAAGGGCTGCCATCATTGCCTGTCCCATCGCCGGCGAAGGTCGGGGCGCCGTCTTGCCCCTGGACCGGCGGCAGCGGCGGCATGTCGGGGGCGAAGCTGCGCGGCGTGTTGATGCTTGCCAGCTCCGTGGTCGGGCTTGTGGCGGTCACCGTCAGCACGCCGCCGACGAAGCTCAGATCGTAGTTGGCCGAGGCYGTMAGCGTKCCCTGCGTGATGGCATAGCTGCCCGGTCCGGAAACTCGGTCGGCCGCGGTCGCCAGCTGACCGAAGAGG
>NZ_JARWKZ010000050.1:0-41922 GCF_050577975.1 Rhizobium sp. BR 315
TCATGCTCGTCATGCTCGCCTTCGCCATGATGGCGGTGATCCGGTATCGCGCCAATGACGTGACGCCCCAAAAAAGACCGCGGATGCCGACCATCAGGATTTAATCCGCTGGTCTATCCAGGAAGTCCGGCGCATCGCCACAAGGCTTGCCCAGCGTCGCATAAAGCCCGCCTACGTCATCGCGTGGTCATGCTGGAGGCGCGCCCATCAGGCTGCCGCTCGACGAGCGCATTTGAAGGCGAAAATGCAACTGTAATGTTAGGTGACGTTGACGCGGAACCGGTTACGCCGCCCGATCCAGAGAAGTAGGCCGTGGTCCGACCCCATCAAGGTTTTGTCCGGTTCCCGCGCGATGCGGCGCGCAACCAGCCATTCCTCCTCCAAAACGTAGTTAGGTATCCAAACTTCACAATCTGGGGACTGATAATTGGTCGTTACGATGGCCACCAAATTAGCTTGGGGTACCCCTGCAAACCGGTATGCACGTGACATTGGGATTCTACAGTTGGAATTCGCTGTCGGCGCGGTGAACCCGGCGGCAATTCGGTTTTATGAGCGAGAAGGCTTGATTGTAACGGGCAGAATTCCCGGCGGCTTTCTTCACGACGGCAAGGAAATCGACGACGCTATAATGGTGTGCCGCCTGATCTGATAGCCAGTTAACGCCTGACACTGCTGGTCACGATGCCATCGCGGCACTGAGCAAGCTTTATACGACGCCGCCCGAAGGGGGAAACCCCATTTGTTCATTGTGACCTGTAGTTTTGCAATGCGGAGCATTTTCCATGCGGTAGGCGAGCTGGGCCCGCGTCAGTCCAAGCATGCGAGCGGCGGCCGAAAGGTTTCCATGCGCCCGTTCCATAGCCGCCGCGTATAGCGCATGTTCCAGAGCGTTGAGGGAAAATCCTTCGGATTCCAGCAATTGATGGGGATGGATCGGCGCACCTCCGGGCTGATGGCTGTCGCTTGCCGAACTGCCGTTGAAGCGCGTCAGCTGAGCTTCGATCTGGGCAGCGGAAATCGTTGTGCTGTTGGTCTGAGTGTCGAGCGCGGCGATAAGGACGCTACGCATCTGGCGCAGATTTCCGGGCCAGAGTTCTGCCTCGATCAATTCCTCGGCCGCAGCTTCGAAGCAGGGAGGCTCCAGGTTCATTCGTGTTGCAAGCACCGGCAGCATGGAGCGCGCCAGCGCCACTCGCTCGCCTTCTCTTTCGGCCAGTGTCGGCATGCGAACGGTTATTGGGGAGAGTACCGAAAAAAGTTCCCTTAGAGGGCTTGGCGCGTCAGCCGCGCAGCGCTCGTCAGCCACTGCGACAATGCGAGGCCCGCCCGCCGCAATGCCTTCCTCGATTGCGCGGGCGAAGTGGGGCTGGATTTCGGCGGGTATCGTTTCGACAGAATCGATCAGAATGAGCTCACGGGAGGGTGTCCGGCGCGCTGTCTTTTCCGCACGCGCGACTTCGGTGCACAGCGCCAGGTCGACTTGCATCCCGACAATCCGTCGCGTGTCGTTTGCGGGAAATCCGGACATGCGGCGGAGATAGCGCGCTGCGCTGCCTCGCCCTGTACCCGGCATGCCAGTTATCAGGACGGGCAGGGCCATGGCTGCGATCCGATCAAGCTTCTCGAGCACCGGCATCAGGACGAGGCTCTCCATGCCGGATAGCGAAGCTTCCGTGACGCGCCCCGCGCTGCCGCGCAAGGGCGGTATGGGCCGGGTGTCGTCGGCGACGTCGATACGCTCGCGGAAAAGAACCACCTCGGGATCCTGGGCGCCCCAGCCGTCCGCCGGTTTGCCGACGACGCGGCAATGGCTGTGTCCCTGCGCCGCGCATTCCACCTCCTTATAGACGATCAGCGTGTCGAAAAACTCGCTGGCGTAGCCAGACGCGTAGCCAAGCTGCGTCCAGCATACTGGGTCGGAGGCAAGACGGGTCTTGCTGAACTCGGCGGCTTCGACACTGTCGTGCCAGAGGAATTCGGCAGAGAACCGCTTTTTGCGAAAATCATAGGAGTTGAAGACAGTTTCTACCCGCACGACGCCGCTGAAGGTGTGCAGTCGCGTGCCGGCCGTGAAGGCATCGCCCAAGTCGAGATTCGGCCAGCCGGTGCGCACGAAGCGCGCATCGGCGCGGCCGGACATGAAGCCCAGGCGCAGGAGGAAGACGCGCGCTTCCTTTTCGCCGAGAAGGCGTACGAGTTCCCGCCGCAGGTCCGAAAGGGCGGACGCCCGTTGCATGACGATGCGCGCGCCATTCAGCCGTATCGTTCCGTCGTTCGGGTTGAAGATCAGGCTGGAGAGAAGCTGCCGCACCGTCGGATCGCCGCCCCGGTCCAGCATTTTCGACGATTCTGCCAGTCCTTGCATCTGTCCCCCCTTGAGCCATGAGCGGTAGGCCACCCACAAGCGAATGCACGTTTTATCATTTCATGAAGTCGTTTTATCTTTTCAGTATGCGACCTCGCTGGCAAGTCCGGGGCAGGGGCGGTAAGAAAAAAGAATCCCGTTGGATTTCAGAGCTTTGGTTATGGCTCGCAAAACTTTCTCGACCGTCCCACAGGGGCGTTTGACAGGCGGTCCCGATTTCTTCTCCTAATGGAGCAATTCTGCTGCGCCGGGGAGGGCGAGGCAGAAAAGGAGGAGTTCGGGCGAAGGCTCGGGCATGCCGCCTTGGCGTTGCGGGGGGAAAAATGGCGAGTTTACAGGACATGTTCGACGTTCGTGGAAAGTCGGTCATCGTGACCGGCGGCGCGAGCGGCATAGGCCGTGCCTATGCGGAAGTGATGGCCGACAACGGAGGACGTGTCTGCATTTTCGATATGGATGCGGGCAATCTCGAGCGCGTTGTGCCGGAAATCGCCGCGCGCGGGCGTGAGGTCTGGGGCCAGGCCATCGACGTTTCAGACCGGCCCGCGATGGCGACCGCCTTCGATGCTGTGGCCGAGCGCCATGGGAGGATCGATGTGGTCTTTGCCAATGCCGGTATTGATGCGGGACCGGGCTTCCTGTCGACGACCGGCGAGCGGATCGAAGCTGGCGCCATCGATGTTCTCGACGATCATCACTGGGACCGGGTGATCGAGGTCAATCTTTCCTCCGTCTACACCACGGTCAAGCATGCCGCACGGCATATGAAGGGGACGGGCGGCGGCCGCATCATCGTCACCTCGTCCATCGCCGCCCAGATCAACGAGGCGATCGTTGGCACTCCCTATATGCCGGCCAAGGCCGGCGTCGATCACTTCGTGCGCCAGATGGCGATGGAACTGGGGCAGTTCGGCATTCTCATCAACTGCATCTCGCCCGGTCCGTTCATGACCAACATCGCCGGCGGCAGGCTCCAGATACCGGCCGACCGCCTGGCCTTCGAGCAGCAGTCCCTGATCGGACGGATCGGGCATCCAGAGGACATCAAGGGCCTCGCGCTCTACCTCGCCTCGCCCTGTTCGTCCTACGTGACGGGAAGCCAGATCGTCATCGACGGGGGCTCGATGCACCGGATCAAATGAATTGAATGTCGTCGGTCGCGGGAGGAGGAACCAGCGGCCGACGCTTGAACTCTAGAGGGAGGACATAAAATGGAACTGAAGAACAGTCTGCTCAGGCCTTCGCGCCGTACGGTGCTAAGGGGATTGGGTGCGGGCCTTGCTGCCTCCGCGCTCGGCGCGCCGATGATTGCCCGCGCGCAATCGGCTGGTACGATCAAGGTCGGCTTCGTCACGCCGGCGACCGGACCGCTCGCCCTTTTCGGCGAGACTGACGGCTGGGCACTCGAAAAGGTGAAGGAACAACTGAAGGGCGGCCTCGATACAGCCGCCGGCCGTTTCAACGTGGAATTCCTGCTCCGCGACAGCCAGTCCGATCCCAACAAGTCGGCGGAAGTAGCGGGCGATCTCATTCTGAACGAGGGCGTCCATCTCTTGCTGCCGGCCTCGACCACCGACACCGTCAGCCCTGCCGCTGACCAGGCGGAACTCAACGAATGCCCGTGCATTTCGACGGGCGCGCCCTGGCAGGCAATCATCTTCCCGCGCGGTGGCAAGGACAAGCCGTTCAAATGGACCTACCACTTTTTCTGGGGCCTGGATGAAGCGCTGAACACCTATGTCGGCCTGTGGAACACGCTGGACAGCAACCGCAAGGTCGGCATGCTGTTCCCGCAGAACGCCGACGGCGAGACCTGGGGGAACATGGACTACGGCCTGCCGGCACCGACCAAGAAGGCCGGTTTCGAGATCGTCGTTCCTGGCTTCTTCCAGCCGCGCACCAACGATTTTTCCGCGCAGATCACCGCTTTCAAAGAAGCTAACTGCGACATTATCGGCGGCATCGCCTATCCCGCCGACCTGAAGACCTTCGTCAACCAGTGCGCCCAGCAAGGCTACAAGCCAAAGGCGATCACGGTGGCGGCGGCGCTGCTCTTCTCCTCGGGCGTCGAAGCCATGGGCTCGCTCGGCGAGGGGATGTCGTCCGAGGTTTGGTGGACGCCGGCCTTTCCCTTCAAGTCGACACTGACCGGCCAGGTGAGCCGCGATCTCGCTGATCAGTGGGAAGCGGAAAAGAAGAAGCAGTGGACGCAGCCGCTCGGCTACAGCCACGCGATCCTCGAAGTCGCCATCGACGTTCTCAAGCGTTCGAAAAACCCGCTAGACCGCGCCGCCAATCTGGAGGCGATCATCGCCACCGACATGCACACGCTGATTGGTCCGGTCAAGTTTGCCGGCGGGCCGCATGCCAACGTAGCGACCTCGCCGATCTTCGGCGGGCAGTGGGTAAAGGGTGACAAGTGGCCCTACGACCTGAAGATCGTCGACAATACCGTCAACAAGCTCTTTCAGCCGGAACGCAAGATCGTGCCGCTGCCCTGGCGGACGGCCTGACCAAGGCCTCAACCCAAGACGAACCGACATGCCGGCCCGGCCCGATGCCTTCGGGCCGGGCCGGGCGGAAGGCGAATAGGAACGGGTGCGGATAAACCGCGCCACCGGCCGGAAAAGGCCGGGGTGGAGGAGCATGGCAAACGGCGTACTACTTGAAGCGCACGACCTGAGCAAATCGTTCGGGGCCCTCAAGGTTCTGCACGAGGTGAGCTTTTCGGTCGGGGCTGGCGAGGTTTTAGGGATTGTCGGGCCGAATGGCGCAGGCAAGACCACTTTATTCAATCTGATCAGCGGCGACTTGCGCGTCGATGGCGGCGAACTGGTTTTCGACGGGCAGCAGCTTGTCGGTCAGCCGCCTTATCGACGCTGCAAGATCGGCATCGGCCGGACCTACCAGATCCCGCGCCCCTATGTCGGCATGACGACCTTCGAGAACCTGCTCGTCGCAGCCTTCTTCGGTACAAGCGAAAGGCAGGCCGACAGCTACTCGCGCTGCGCCGAGATCCTCAAGGCTTGCGAGCTTTCCGACAAGGCCAACCGCTCGGCCGGATCGCTGACTTTGCTCGATCGCAAGCGGCTGGAGCTGGCGCGCGCGCTTGCCTCCTCGCCGAAACTGCTGCTCCTCGACGAGATCGCCGGCGGGCTCACCGACGAGGAGGGAAAGGCGCTGGTCGCGCTCATCCGGCGCATCCGCGACAGCGGCATCACAATCGTTTGGATCGAACACGTGCTGCATGCGCTGCTCGCCGTTGCCGACCGTATGATGGTGCTGAATTTCGGCGAGAAGATCGCCGAGGGCATGCCGGCCGACGTCATCAAGAGCCCGGAGGTGCGAAGGGTCTACATGGGGGTCGAAGCATGAGCGTTCCGCTTCTTTCCACACACGGGCTGGTCGCCCGCTACGGTGATTTCCAGGCCCTTTACGGCATCGACTTCGAGATTGCCGCCGGCGAGGTCGTCGCCCTGATCGGCGCCAACGGCGCCGGCAAGTCGACGCTGCTGAAATCGGTCATGGGCCTGCTTCGTGTTGCCCCCGACATGGTCAGGCTCGACGGCCGCCCGGTCGGTGGCTCCAAGCCGCACCGCATGGTCGCCGATGGCGTTGCCATCGTACCAGAAGGCCGGCGCCTCTTTGTCGGCATGTCGGTGATCGATAATCTGCGCGTCGCCATCGACCATGCCGGCAAACCCGCTGCCAATGGCTGGACGCTGGAACGCCTGTTCGCGCTCTTTCCAATCCTGAAGGAGAAACAGGCCGTGCCCGTGGAGTCGCTCTCGGGCGGTCAGCAGCAGATGGTGGCAATCGGCCGGGCGCTGCTCAGCCAGCCGCGCGTGCTCCTGTGCGACGAAATCAGCCTCGGCCTGGCGCCAAAGGTGGTCAAAGAAATCTATCAATCACTTCCGTCGATTTCGCAGGCCGGCACTGCAATCGTGCTGGTGGAGCAGGATGTCGGTCTCGCCCGCTCCTCGTCCAACCGGCTCTATTGCATGCTCGAAGGCCGCGTCAGCCTCACCGGCCGCTCGGCCGACATCTCGCGCGAGGCGATCGGCGAAGCTTATTTCGGAGGGACCCATGCAGTGGCTTGACGGGCTCGTCCAGGGCATTCTTCTCGGCGGCCTCTACGCCCAATACGCGCTCGGCATGGCGCTGATGTTCGGCGTCATGCGGGTCGTCAATATTACCCACGGTGATCTGGTGATCTTGCTTGCGCTGATCGGCATTAGCCTCGCCACCACCTTCTCGCTCGGGCCATGGTCGGTGCTGGTCATCCTCGTGGTGCTCGGCGCCGTTATCGGTGTGATCCTCCAGCGGCTGATCCTCAACCGTGTCGTCGGCGCCGATCCTCTGCCCTCGCTGATCGCCACCTTCGGCCTGTCGATCGCACTGCAGAACGCCATGCTGCAGATATGGTCGGCCGACACCCGTTCGCTGGCGGGCGGCGACATTGTTCACGCCTCATTCCAGGTCGGGCCGCTCTTCGTCGGCGTTTTGCCGGTGATCGTGCTTTTGACGGCGACGGTCCTGACCGGCGGCCTCGATGCGGCGCTGCGCTCGACGCGCTTCGGCCGGGCGCTGAGGGCGGCTTCGGCCGATGTGGAGGCCGCGGCGCTGACTGGGGTCAATCCGAAGACGGTCTATACCGGGGCAACGGCGATCGCCATAGCGATCCTCGGATTTGCCGCCGTCTTCCAGTCGCTGCGCTCGACCGTGGCACCGGCCGATGGCGCCTTCCAGCTGATCTACGCCTTCGAGGCGGTCATCATCGGCGGCATGGGCTCGATCTGGGGCGCCTTCCTCGGCGCCATGGCGCTCGGCGTCAGCCAGTCGGTCGGGTTCCGTGTCGATCCTGGCTTCGGCATCCTCGCCGGGCATCTCGTCTTTCTTGTCATCCTCGCCCTGCGTCCCCAGGGCTTCCTAGGAAAGGGTTGAAGCCGTGACCAACGCGTTCGCCGCTCCTTCGACCGAAACCATCCCGCAACCAACCGTGCGCGTGCAGCGCCAGACCCGGTCGAGTCTGATTGCGCTCGTCATCAGCATCGCGCTGCTCGCCGCTGTCGCTTCCATGCCGCTCTGGGCGAGCCAGGGGCTGATCCGCGACGTCGTCCAATTGTGCTGTTACATCACCGTGGCGCAGATGTGGAACCTGCTTGCCGGCTATGGCGGGCTTGTCTCCGTCGGCCAGCAGTCCTTCGTCGGCGTCGCCGCCTATGCGATGTTTATCATGGCACAGATCTGGGGTCTCAATCCCTTTCTCGCCGTCCCTCTGTCGGTGATCGCGCCGGCTATCCTTGCAGCGCTCAGTTACGGCCTGCTGCATCGTCTCGACGGTCCCTATTTCGCCATCGGCACCTGGGTCGTGGCGGAGGTGATGCGGCTAGCCACCTCTGTTTTCGGTTACGTCAATGCCGGCGCCGGCATGAGCCTGCGCGTCATGTCAAGCTATACGCCGACCGAACGTGCGGTCGGCATCTCCCTGCTGGCGGCCCTCATGCTGCTCGTTGCCGTCGGCGGCAGCTATCTGTTGCTGCGCTCGCGCTACGGCCTTGCGCTTGTTGCCATCCGCGACAACCCGGTTGCCGCTGCAAGCCAGGGGGTCAACGTCGGCCTCCTGAAGTTCCTGATCTGGGTAGCGGCTGCGGTCGGTACCGGCCTTGCCGGCGCCATCTATTTCATGGCGCAGCTGCGCATCACGCCGCCGGCCGCCTACAGCCCGACCTGGGCGAACGTGGCGATCTTCATTGTCATGGTCGGCGGGCTCGGATCGCTGGAAGGGGTGCTGATCGGCGCGCTCGTCTATTTCGTCGCCGACCGCTTGTTCGGCCAGTACGGCGCCACCTATCTGGTCGTGCTCGGCCTGCTCACCCTCATCATGGCGCTGTTTGCGCGCGGCGGTCTATGGGGGCTGATCCAGAAGGCAACCAACGCGTCTTGGTTCCCAACGCGACGCACGCTTCTGGAAGACCGGCAATGAGGGCGGCCCTGTTCGAGGCGGCCGGGCGGCCGCTCACCATCACGACGACCGGGGCGCCGCAGCCGGGTGCCGACGAGGTGCTGTTGCGGGTCGCCGCTTGTGGCATTTGCGGCTCCGACCTGCACATGACCGAGGACCCGAAGACCTTCGGGCTAACAAAAGGCGGCATCCTCGGCCACGAGATATCTGGCGAAGTCGTGGCCTTCGGCGGCGACGTCACGGACTTCAAATCCGGCGACAGGGTGGCGGTTGCACCAATGCGGGGCTGCGGCCATTGCGACAGCTGCCGCAATGGCGAGCCCGCCTGGTGCGTCGAGATGCGGCTGATCGGTGGCGGCTACGCGGATTTCGTTACCGTCGCCGCCCGGCAATGCCGGCGTCTGCCCGACGACCTGCCGACGGAGGAGGGCGCGCTTGCCGAACCCGTCGCCGTTGGCCTGCATGCAGTTGTGCGCTCGGGGTTGAAGCCCGGAGAGCGCGTGCTCATCCTCGGCGCCGGCCCAATCGGCCTGCTCGTCGCCTTCTGGGCGCGGCGGCTCGGCGCCACTCACGTCGTCGTCGCTGATCTCAACCGCCATCAGGCGGAACGCGCGGCCGAAATCGGAGCCACCGGCTTCGCGCTCTCAGGTCCGGGACTAGCGGAGGAGTTCCACGCGTCGACGGGTGGCGCACCCGACATCGTCTTCGAATGCGTCGGCAAGCGCGGGCTGATCGACGCGGCCTGTCGGCTGGTGCGCGTGCACGGCGCAGTGGTCGCAGTCGGGCTCTGCGTCGGCGGCGACGAATGGGATCCGTTTGCGGCGATTTCCAAGGAAATACAGGTGATCTTCGCCGTGTTCTTCACCATGGCGGAATTCGACATGGCGCTGCAGGCGCTCGGTCCGGGCCGCTACCGGCCGCAGGCACTGGTGACCGGCCGGATCGGTCTCACCGCGGTCCCCGACACATTCGAGGCACTGAGACGGCGCACCACGCAATGCAAGGTGTTGATTACGCCCGCGGGCGGCTGAAAAGCCTATTCGAGGAGGAATGGAATGGAATTCGAAACCCAGCGATACAACATCGACGGCGTCGACACCGCCGTGCGCGTTATCGGTCATGGCCCGGCAGTGGTCGCGCTGCATGGCGCCGCCACCATTGAGGGCACGGAGTGGGCACGCGGTATTGCCGATCGCTTCCGCGTCTACTTGCCGTATCACCCCGGCTTCGGCGACAGCGGCGAGGCGCCGCATATCGCCGGCATGCAGGATATCATCGTGCATAACCTGCATCTGGTTGCCGCCCTCGGCCTTCATCGGCCGCACCTTGTCGGTCACTCGATGGGCGGCTGGATGGCCACCGAGATGGCCGCCGTCGCCGGCGAGCGTTTCGGCAAACTGGTGTTGAACGCGCCCGCCGGTCTCAACGATCCCGACCATCCCGGCGCCGACCTGTCGGCAATCGGCCCGGAGGCACTCCCGAGCTACCTCGCGCACAAGGTCGATGTTGCGCTCCGCTATTTCCCGGGCGGGGCGGAATGCCGGCCGCTCGACGCCTTCCTCGCCGCTCGCGAGAAGGAGGGAGTTGCGCTCGGCAATATCCTGAAGGCGCACGGCATGGGCCATCCCAATCTTGGCCGCTGGCTGTCCCGCATCCCGAACGAAACGCTGATCGTCTGGGGCGAGAAGGACCGCATGCTGCCCGCTTCCCAGGCGCCAATCTGGCAGAAGCGCATTCCAAACGCCCGCACCTTCATAGTGCCGGGCGTCGGCCACTTCGCAGTGCAGGAGGACCCTCACGTGGTGGTCGCCATCGGCGATTTCCTCGCGGGCTGAACGGCTTGCAGCAAGATCAGACCTATTTTCAGGAGAAACAAAGATGAACGCACCTTTGAAACATGGCATCGGCTATTGGGGCACCAAGACGAAGCTCGCCGACCTTCTTGAGTATATCCACAAGATCGGCCCGGTCCTTCAGGAGAACGCCGTGGCCAGCGAAGAGCTGGGCAAGCTCAACGATGCCACTTTCGCGGCGCTGAAGCCGCTGCGCATGTCGCATATTTTTGCGACCGAAGAGCTCGGCGGCGCGCAGCTGTCGCCGACGCAGGGCCTTCAGCTGATCGAGGCGATCACCTATCAGAGCGGTGCTGCCGGCTGGGTATCGATGGTTCATGCCTGTATCGGCGCGATGTCCGCCGCCTTCCTCCCCGACACCGCGATTTCGCGCCTGTTCGGCAGCGACGCCGACAATCGCTTCTCCGGTCAGGGCACGCCAACCGGCATGCTGAAGAAGGTCGATGGCGGTTATCTGCTGAATGGCAAGTGGTCCTATGCGAGCGGCATCCATCACGCCACCTTTACCCACACGGCCGCCCTTTTGGACGACGGCAACGGTCAACCTGCCAAAGACGAGAACGGTAACGTCGTCGTCCTCTGCGCCCATGCGCCGGTAGGCGAGCACGGGCTTCTCGGCAATTGGAGCGTGCTCGGCCTGCAGGGCACAGGCAGCATCGACTACGACGCCAAGGATGTTTTCGTCGCCGACGACATGGTTTTCCCGATCATGACAGCCGAGCCGCAACGCCAGAAGGAATTCTTCAGCCTCGGTGTCGTCGGGCTCGCCGCCATCGGCCATTCGGGCTGGGCGATCGGCGCGTCCCGCCGCATGCTCGATGAGATGGCCAGGTTCGCCGTGACCAAGACCGGTCGTGCCGGCATGCTCGGGGAGAGTGACAAATTCTGGTTCGACTACGGCCGAGCGGAAGCCCGCGTGCGCGCCGCCCGCGCCTTTTTGTTCGAGGCCTGGCGCGATGTCGAGGCCTCGATCGAGGCGGGCGAGCGTGTGTCGACACGCCAGATCACCCTCGTGCACCTCGCCAAGTCGGAGGTGCATGAAGCCGGCGTCGATGCTTGCCACTTCGTCTATCGTGCAGCCGGCGGCGCGTCGCTGCGTGACGGTGTCATGCAGCGCACTTATCGCGAGATGCTGGTGGCCGCCAACCATTTTACCATCAACAACAACATCGTCGGGGCGGCTGGCCGCGAGATCGGCGGACTGTGGAGCGACCGCGTCTGGCAGTTTTACGATTTGGTCGAAAAGAAATGACGGTACGGCCAGAAACGCAAGGGGAAAGCCCTCCGGCGGCTTCGGGGAGCGGCAATGCCGGTGTGGCGGAGGCTTTCATGACGGCCTTCCGCCATCATCCTGCGGGCGTCGCCATCATCACCGCCGATTCCGGGGACGGGCCGGTGGCCTTGACGGTAAGCTCGCTGATCTCGGTCAGCGCATCGCCGCCGACGGTCGCCTTCTCGCTGTCCGACCATTCCTCGAGTGCCGGCGCGGTGCGTCGGTCGGAAACGGTGGTCGTCCATTTCGTGCGTCGCCGAGACATGGAGCTTGCTCGGCTCTGCGCGACCCCCGGCAAGGAACGCTTCGGCCCGAATGTTCGCTGGGCGCGGCTCGAAGGCGGCGAACCGTACTATCCCGAGGTCGGCTTGTGGTTCCGGGCGGCGATCCGTGGGCTGTTTCCGGTTCCTGGCGCCAGTCTAGTCGCCGCAGAACTTCTGGAGGCCTCGCCGGATCCTCCCACCGCCTTCCGCGATGACGCCCTCATCTATGCCAACCGAGCCTGGCACGGACTGAAGCCGATCGCCGACGCCGGCCGGGCACCGCTCTTGTTGTGGCCGGACGATTCGGCGACATTCTAGGGCTATCGCATACTAGCGAGGAGCTCGGTAAGGAACTGGTCATCCCATCCGGCCCTTTTGATCTTGCGTCGGATGGATGCCTTGTCGGGATCGAGCCTGATGAGGTTGAGGGCGATGTTGCGTAAGGTTGCGAGGGTCTGCGGGCGTGATCCTTGCGACTTCCCGCCTTCTCCGAAGTCGGCCATGTCCGAAAAACGACGTGAAGCCTTCCATCAAGGTCTCCTGAAGCCAAAGTTTGAGGACCTCTGAAGAATCTTTTTTCCTCGCATATTCAACCCCGTAAAAGCCATATGCGATTCTCCTGCCCCTTGCGGGGAGGAGCCTCTCCCTCATGCGCGTTGCCGCACGCTTAAGCCTCACCCTTCCGCTCGCGCTCGGCCATGAACGGACCATGCGCCCACTGGATGTCGCGCTCATGCTTCTCGATCGCCCGGCGTAGTTCCGAAAATTCCCGCCGCAGGTGGCCCATGAACTTACGGCCGGCCGGGTTGGAGTAGGGCTTCTTCTTGGTCATGATGCCAAGCGCCCGTTCCGGCTGAGGAATGGCGAGCGGAATGACGCTGATCTTGTTTTCCCGGCGGAAGGAATGGGCGACCGACAGTGGCAGGATCGTTAGCGCGTCGGTGCCCCTCAGATAGTTGAGTACGCTGAGCAGCGAGCCGCCGGCATAGCGGATAGAGACCTCCTCCAGCCCGAGCGTGAGCAGGATATTGTGCAGGTCGAGCACCAGCGGCGAGCCGGGCAGCGGCGCCACCCAGGGATAGTTGACGATGTCTTCCGTCGCCAGATTGCGCTTGCGCATCAGCGGGTGACCAGTGCCACAAGCGAGCACGTTGCGAGCCGGCAGCAGCGGCTCGAATTGCTGATCCACCATCAGGTCGTTCGAACCCGTGGGTGTTACGGCCACGTCGATCTGGCCGGACTCCAGCTCGCTGACGAGATCGGAATAGTTGCCATAGGACTGGTGCACCATGATGCCCGGCTCGTCTCGCTGGAAGGAAGCGATCATCGGCGAGACGACCGCATCCATGAAGAAGGGTACGCCGCCGATCCGCACCCGGCCGGACGAGCCCGACTTGAAGCTGCGGATGATCTCCATTGCCTTGCGCGAAGAGGCGAGAATGGCCTTGCCTTGCAGGCCCAACTGCTCGCCGAGCGGCGTCGGCTGCATCGGCCGGCGGCCGGAGACGAACAGCGGCTCGCCGATGCGTTTCTCGAGAATCGAGATGGTCCGCGACACAGCCGACTGGGTCATGCCCAGCATGGCGGCCGCTTCGGTGACACCACCCGTCTCGATGACGGCGGCAAGCTGCACGAGATGATGCTCCACAAGCTTCATAGCAGAATGCTATAGTATTTATGAATAATCTCATCAACAGCCGTTTTGGATCGGCTATAGTTTTCAAACGTTAAGCGGTTGGCGGGCGTTTTGGAGACTGCTTGCGAAACCGCAACCCAGGGGAAGGACACGGTGGAGGAGCCGTGCCCCGGGGACAATGGGTCATTCATAGGAGGAGAACGATGGCACTTGTCAGCGGCTATCATCATTTGACGCTTTGCACCGACGGTGTGCAGGAAGATTACGATTTCTACACCAAGGCGCTGGGCCTCTATTCGGTCAAGCGCACCGTGCTGTTCGACGGCACGATACCTGTTTATCATCTCTACTACGGATCGCGCAGCGGCGAAGCCTCCACGATCATCACGACGTTCCCATTCCGCAAGCCTGCAGTGTTCGGCAAGCGCGGCACAAACCAGTCGAAGGTCATCCTGCAGGCGATCCCGGTCGGTGCCGCCGGCTACTGGGTGGACCGGCTGAACAGCCGTGGCATCGAGGCAGCCAAGATCTCGCGCTTCGGCATCACCCGCGTCGCCTTCAAGCATCCATGCGGCATCCCGCACGAGCTGGTGGAAAGCCCGGCCGATAGGCGTCCCTCGATTGTCAACGAAGCGCAGGGTGTCTCTGACTCGCACGGTATCAAAGGCATTTACGGCGCAGCGATCGCAGTCTTCGACCGCACCTCGATGGATGACTTCCTGAGCGTTGGTCTGGCGATGAAGAAAGAGGCCGACAGCGACGAGGGCCTGATGTTCTCCGTGCCCAACGCGGGCGGCCCGAGCAGCATGGTGGAAATCCTGCACGAGGCGAACGGCCCGCAGGGCACCTGGACGCTTGCCGGCGGCACCATCCACCACCTCGCCCTCAATACCGGCAACGAGGAGAACCAGCTGGCGCTCAAGGCGCATTTGGAAGGCCTCGGCTTCACCGACGTCTCCGACCAGAAGGACCGCAACTACTTCAAGTCCTGCTACGTGCGCTCGCCGGGCGGGGCGCTGTTCGAGATCGCTTGGTCAGTGGAGGGCGGCTGGGCGCTCGACGAGCCCGCGGACAAGATCGGCTCGACGCTGGTCTTCCCGCCGTGGTTGTCTAATCGCATTGCATCCGTCAAGCTGGTTTTGGCATTTAACGACCTTGCCGGCTTGCGGGTTTAGGCAACGCGGCTGAACCGATTGAGTGGATCTGCCCTCTGCGGCCATGTCCTTCTGAGCTATCCAGTGCTGGGAGCAGGGTTGTCTCCGCGGTCGACAAATGCCGCCGCACAATGGTCTTCGCAGGTGGGATCTTCCTAATGTTCGAGGCGCAGTCTCAACGAGCTGCAGCCACTAGAAGCGGAATGATCCTGCCCACGTCCGCAGCAGGGACGCTCAGCACCAAAGTTAAGTGGCGCGCTGAGGGACGAAGGCTGAGCGTGCCTATAGCGTCGCGCCAGCCGATGCGTTGAACACTACTCCCGTCTTGAGCATGCTGTGCATGATGACCGCGAGTTTCCGGGCGACGGCCACAGCGGCCCGCTTGAAGCCAAGTCGCTCGCGCAGCTTAAGTCCCCAACGCTTGAGGCTGCTCTCGGTCCTGGCACTGGTTCTCGTCAGCAGCGTTGTCGCTGCTTCGTAAAGCAACCCACGTAAGCGATTGTCACCCCTGCGCGAGATATGGCCGTCATAATCGACCTCGCCTGATTGGTAGCGCCGGGTTGTCAACCCAAGCCAAGCGCCCACCGAGCGCGACGTTCGAAAGTTTTCCGGATTTTCAATTGCCGTAACGTAGGACACCGCGGTAACCGCGCCGATTCCCGGAATTGTCATCAATAGCTTCGTGGCGCCGCTCGTACGTGCCGCAATCAGCAGCTGGCGACCAAGATCGGCTGCACGTTTGCGGATATCGTGCCACGCCTCCAAAAGAGGCAAGATAATCTTCGCAAGCTCGTTGTTCCCATCCAAAAGCTTCCGTACATCACCATCAAATACTCGACCCTTCGCTTTCGGGACGATCAAACCGAAGGTTTTCATCAGACCGCGGATTTGATTGCCGAGTCGTGTTGAGATGTTCAGGAGCTGTTCGCGGGCAGCCACCAACGTGCGGGCCATCATGGCGTCAAACGACTTGACGCGAACCGTTTTGTAAAAGCCTGCTTCAGCGAGTTGAGCTAAGCCGTCCGCATCGTTGACATCAGTTTTGTTGAGCGTCTCGTTCAATACCTTTTGCGCGTGCCGCGCTTCAATGCAGATCGCAGGAACCCCCTCGGTCGTCAGCGCGTGATAGAACCACGTCGACAGCGGTCCCGTTTCGAATACGACGCGCCGAGCGCGCGGAGCATGCTTGCGGATCATCTCTGCCAGAAGTTTTGGATCCGAAGGGCACTTCCCCCGCCAGATCCGCTTGCCGTTCTCCCGGATCGATATCGCGGTATCTTTCAATGAAACATCAAGCCCAATATACTGGTTCATGGTTGCCTCCATCCGATGTTTGGGCCCGGTTCCAATCGAGAGCCCGTTTTTCCATCTTATCGGGGGCAACCACCCTCGCCAGCCCAAAAAGCCAGGGCGAGATCGCGCCGCGATTACTCCATGTTCGAGCACCGTCGCGAGGAACTGATCGCCGGCCTGGAACCCGCAAGCTTCTGAGCCGGATCGATGACGACGCATCACACACCTCTACTCCTCGGCGTTACTCCCGAGGAGGCGCAAATCCACTGCATCTTTATTCATGGGCGAACCCAGTCCCCCGAAGACATGCGGGAACAGGTGATCAGCAGGCTCAAGGTCTCGCGCGTGGCTTTCGTGCTGCCGCGAGCCGCTGGCAACAGCTGGTACGGCGCGCGGGCCACCGAACGGCTGACACCGGCGACGCGCGAGGAGCTCGACAGGTCGCTCGTTTACGTCCGCAGCATCGCGGACGATCTTTCGCGGCGACGTCATGCTACGCCGTTGGTAATTGGCGGCTTCAGCCAAGGAGCGTGCCTCGCACTGGAATATGCGATGAAATACGGGCCATGGCAGGGCGCCATGGCCAACCTCACCGGCTGCCGTGTCGGCACGGTTGAGTGCGACAGGCCCTTTGCCGATCTTGACCGTATGCCGGTCTATCTGACCGGCTCGGACAAGGATCCCTGGATTCCCGTCGAAGCTTTTAGTGGAGCTGTGGAAAACCTAGCCCGAGCTCGGGCGCGTCTGCGCTGCGACGTCCTGCCTGACCGCTCGCACGAAGTTTCGAGCCAAGAGATCACCAGCCTTGAAGATCTTTTGTCTGCAATCGTCGATGACCGCCGCGCAGCTCTGTAGGCTACGACCGCGCCGCCCTCGACCGTGTGCGCACGCGCGCTGCCGCCGCCAGGGAAATACCGCCGGAGGTGATCGAACAGTTCGGCAAGATCATGCGTGAGAACCTCACGCAGGTTTCTGCGTGCGCAAACCGTGGCCGACTGCTACTCCGAGGCGTGGCGGGATTTTGCTCCACCTTTAACAACCGATAGAATTAATTATTTAATAACGCTCTCATAAGGTGCATATCTGCCCACGAACCGTGGTAGATTGCATGATCCAGTAAGCCATGGCGTTACAGCCGGCAAATTTCGGCTGCTAACGAAGGCGTTGGGCGCATATCGGATACCGACGCCGATATCTAAGGCAATGTACATTGTCACATACATTCAGGGCGTTGGTATCATCAAACTAGATCGCCGCCGGTTGGAATCTGTTCAAGCGCAGCTGAATCCGATTAATGCGCTCGTGAGTTTCGAGAAGAGACAAAGCGCTCCTTTTACGTCTAGATTTTAATTTCCAAATTGCCACCCCTTTAGGGCTGAAGTCTGCGCGAGTGATGACATTGTGACGCAGGGTAGAGTTCTGCGATTATGCTCGTATTGAAAGCCGGACATGATCCACTGATATGCGTGATTGAGTGGATACGTCTTTAGCGTCGACCCACTCAACGCGGTACGCCGTGGCCGCTTTTGGCATGAAGGCTGGCGAATTCCCTCACTGATATCAAAACTGGCATAGATTAAGGCCTGAATTTGTAAGCGCATACTCTCAAACACTACGGACTAGGTGCGTCCTGTGATCGATGAATCAAATGTAAAGTGACGACCAGGGCCTTCTGATGTCAACTGCGTGTTCTTGCTCATTGCTACCCGAGATATCGGGTAGCAATTTGTCTATCGCGTCAGAGCGGTCTGACGTTCTCCGCTTTTGACTTTCCAGTCTTTCGATCCTGGCCGAGATCATAGGAAACGGACTGCCCCTCTCTCAGCACATCGCCATATTGCAGGGCGGAGACATGAACGAAAACGTCGGGTCCTCCGGATTCCGGCGTGATGAAACCAAAGCCTTTGTCAGTGTTGAAAAACTTAACCTTGCCTGTCGGCATAACAATCCTCATGTCGTTGCGGTTTGATCGCGGTGGCAACCTAACGGTCAGCCCTTGCCAGATCAAGCCGATCTGGCAAGGGCCTCGAAGGCAGCGATCTTCGGGGTCGAGTGCGTGAAAGTCATGTCAGTAGATGCTTTTCTATTTCTTGGCTTCGGGCATATTCAATGCATATCGCGTATGGCGGCGTTCGCCGCTCCGGCTCAGCGCTCCCTTCTCCACCATATCGTGAAGGTCTCGTGTTGCTGTCGCTCGGGAGGTCCCGGTGGTCGAGATGTAGTTTTCTGCGCTCAAACCGCCTTTGAAGCCTTCAATCCCTTCGCGAAACATGCGAGCGACGACCTTGTCCTGGCGTTCGTTGAACTGGCCGCGGAATCGGTCGTAGAATTTCCCTTTGCGGATATAAAACGCGACACGGGCAAGGGTCGCCTGCTGCGTCCAATTTGTGTTGCATTCCGTCCTGATTTGACCCTTCTTTCCGCCTGGTGGCGACCAAGCCGGGTGGAGACAGACCTATGAAATGCTTCGTTATTTTGAACCAGCTGTGGGTCATCGCGAAACGGTAATTGGGGTGAATTTAGTATGGAATTCAACACCGGAAGGGGACAACAACACAAGTTTCGGACAAGCGCCACCATCAGCCCACCGGAGCACTGTCCCTTGAAAAGCAACTGCCTCGATTGGACACCGAGCAGATCACAAGGTTCTTAGTAAAACGGCTACGATACAACCACAGGATCGAGGTCGCCTGACAGTCCGGACGTTTCGTCATAAAGCCGGCTCTAATATTATGAAAACGATACCTAATATTAGGATTGATTAATTTAATATTAACTATGAGTTAAGCAGCATACGATAGAATTATACTGTTGATTAACTTCAGGTGTCTTAGGTTGTCATTGGAGTGTCGTAATGTCTATTCTTGATCGCGGCGCAAATGCTATTGCTATTATTTCTGCATTGTCCAAATCGCAGGCCATGATCGAATTCGATCTTTCTGGCAAGATTCTCACAGCCAACGAGCATTTTTGCGGTGCACTCGGTTACGAGCTCTCTGAAATCAAAGGCAAGCACCATAGCATGTTCGTCGAGCCGGCCTATGCGCGGTCCCCGGAATACAAGGCATTCTGGTCGAAGCTCGCGGCCGGAAACTTTGACCAACAGCAGTATAAACGTATTGGCAAAGGCGGCAGGGAGGTTTGGATCGAGGCCTCATACAATCCTGTCTTTCGTCGAGGCAAACCGGTCAAGGTTATCAAGATCGCCACCGATATTACCGCCAGCAAGCTGAAGGCTGCCGAGGACGCCGGCAAGATCGAAGCCCTATCGCGGGCACAAGCTGTCATCGAATTCACTCCAGCTGGCGAAATTCTGACTGCCAACGAAAATTTCCTGTCAGCCCTCGGCTATTCGCTTGCGGAGATCCGGGGCAAGCATCATTCGATGTTCTGTGAGGCTTCCTATACGGCATCGGGCGCGTACCAGGACTTCTGGAAGAAACTGGCCGCCGGTGAATTGGTCGCGGATGAATTCATGCGTTTGGGTAAGGGAGGTCGGAGGGTTTATATCCAGGCCTCGTACAACCCGATCTTCGGACTTGATGGCAAGGTCTTCAAAGTCGTCAAGTTTGCGACGGATGTGACAAGCCGCGTCGAAAACGTCGATCAACTCGCTGCGTGTCTCACAAGTCTCGCCGAGGGCGACTTGTCGCAAAGGATTGAGAAACCATTCATCCCCTCGCTTGAGCGGCTGCGAACGGACTTCAATAGCGCGTCCGATAAACTGAAGCGCGCCATGTCGACGGTCGCGGACAACGCGCACGCGATTGCTTCTGGCTCGAATGAAGTACGGATTGCGGCTGACGACCTTGCCAAGCGCACCGAGCAGCAGGCAGCTTCGATAGAGCAGACTGCGGCCGCGCTTGAGGAGATCACGACGACTGTCAAGAATTCCAGCCAAAGGGCGGAAGAGGCCGGAAGACTTGTTGCCCGGGCGCGGAACCATGCCGAGCATTCTGGCGATGTCGTGCGAAATGCGATCGATGCCATGGATCAGATCGAGGCGTCATCACGTGAGATTTCAAGCATTATTGGCGTTATCGATGAAATCGCGTTCCAGACAAACCTGCTAGCGTTGAACGCCGGGGTCGAGGCGGCCAGAGCCGGAGACGCAGGCAAAGGATTTGCCGTTGTGGCACAGGAGGTGCGCGAGCTGGCTCAGCGGTCGGCAAAGGCGGCAAAAGAGATTAAGACGTTGATCACGGCATCCGGCGCTCAGGTTGCCAATGGTGTTGCCCTTGTTACCAATGCAGGCGGCGCGCTGCAGGAGATTGCTAGCCAAGTCCAGGAAATCGACACCAATGTGGTGGCGATCGTGGATGCGGCGAGGGAGCAGTCGACTGCTCTCGGTGAGATCAATCAGGCAGTTGATACTGTCGATCAGGGCACGCAGAAGAACGCAGCCATGGTCGAAGAGCAGACAGCCGCCAGCCATAGCCTCGCACGCGAGGCGGCCGCCTTGTTCCAACTGCTCGAGCAGTTCAAGTATGGTGAGCAGCGGCGAGCCTCGGAGGCTCCCAAGATGGCAATCCCAGCTTCTCAATCTGCCGCTCAAAGCGCCGGCCGACGGATTCGACCGCAGTTTCAGGTGCAAGGTTCCGCCGCGCTGGCGGTCGATAATGGTAGTTGGGAAGAGTTCTGACTGACGCAACGCGCCTAACATCACAATCAAAAGCGCGCGCGGGGGCCTGAGGATTAACCGGTAGCCGCTATTTCGTCACGAGCAGCACTGAGCAATATGCAATCCGCGATCGCGCTCTTCATGCTCTCCAAGAAATCGGATATCGCGGCTTTGGTGATGTAACGGTGATTTCGGACGGCGCCGACATCCTGAAGCGGTTTCCCCGCGCCATGCCGCAACCGACGGCCCATATCATAGACTGGTTCCACATCGCCATGAAGATCCAGCCCATGCAGCAGATCGCCGATCATGTCGCTCGATCCCAATCCGAACGCGCCACCAATTTGCAAGCCGAAGCCGCCTCTGCTGCGTGCCGCCTGAACCCAGGGAAATTACCGGTCCCCTTCAGAATGCAGACTGTTCAATCTCACAACGTTTTGCGTTTACGCTCTCCGGATAGTGACCTTCTTGTTCCGACTCTCGGTTGAGTGTAATGTTGATGAAGCTTAGGATTGTCTTTACTGCAGGGCTCACTGAATGACTTGGACATCGGTATGACGCAGGTGCAACATGTGGCTCCCGGCGAGCGGGTCGGCGTACTTGATGAACTCAGGCTCCTGGCTGCACTTGCGGTGATGCTCTTTCATTTCGGGTTTCGGGGCAAAACGCTTGGTGTTACCGAGATGACCCTTCCAGCCTGGATATCAGTGTTGAAATACGGGTATCTGGGCGTGCAGATGTTCTTCGTGATAAGCGGTTTCGTCATCGCCTACTCGGCCGAAGGGCGGACACCGATGCAATTTGCTATCGCACGCTTTGCGCGAATTTATCCGATGTTCGTGTTGTGCATGACGCTGACTTTCCTGATTGTCGTCATTTTTGGCGCGCCGCAAATCAACGCGACCGTTTCGCAATGGGCCGCTAATCTGCTCGTCCAGCCCGAATTGCTGGGGCAACAGGTCATAGACGGCTCCTATTGGTCGATCTCATACGAGGTCGTGTTTTACGGCTGGGTTTTCGTTCTGATGACATTGGGCGGCTTCAAGCGCCGGCTGTATCCGGCCATTATTGTTGGCTGGCTACTTGTTTCAATAATAGATCGCGCTTTCTTTGCCAATCCTTTGATGCGCCATCTCGCGCTGACCGACGAAAGCGGCTTTTTCTGTATCGGCTTGGTTTTTTATGCTGTGTTTCGTGAAGGCTACACACTTCGCAATTTCGTTTTGCTTGTCTTATCCGTTGCGGTTGCTCTGCACCAATCCCTGGAAATGGCTCAATGGAATCGGGAAAATTACGGTGTGGGCTATAGCGATCTGGTCGTCTCCATCTCCTGTCTTGCCATTGTGGCAATTGTCGCCTTGGCGATAAAGCGACAGCGTTCGCTTTTGCCTGGAGGCATGATGCTCGCGCTTGGCGGCATCAGCTATCCTCTTTATCTGTTGCATCAGCACATCGGCTACGTGATCTTCAACAAGGTCGGGGCGACAGCTTCGCCGGAAGCCGTTATAGCGGTGACCGTGCTGCTTTTGATATGCATTTCATATTTGCTTTGGCGCTTCTTCGACGAGCCGTCTCGACGGCTGATCAGGTCAGTTTTGACGCGGCTATTCGACAATGGATTTTATCTATCGCGGCCGAAGAAAGGTACTTCCGGAGCGGAATGAAGCAAAGCAAATTGAGCCGCATCTACGTGATGCGGCTCAATCACACGGCAGCACTCGTCGGAATGCGATTTCGGAGATGGTCTTCGCCGCCGTTTGATAAACTCAGCCTTTGATCGGGTCTTTTTCCAGCCCGTCTGCGGCCGCACACGGTAGTTCCCATACATTAGTACGCACATCCTAAAGGTGTCTTGTCAAGAAAATAGGAATAAATACCTACAACCGGCACGTTCTTGCCATGTTTGAACAACACAATCCGATTTGTCTTTCGATACTGAAAGGCGAGTTGGTTGAATATAAGTTGGAAAACGGAAATTATGACCCTCTATCAAAAATCGTTGGACAATTTGCTTGTTGTTAGCCAGTCGTCTTCCTCGCCTGGCACTGGCTGGTCAGCTGTTTCAAATCTGCAAACGGCTATTAATAATGCACGCAGTAGTGCAAAGCCGCTTCAACTGCTCCCCGGCGTATATCTCACCTCGCAGATCCTCGTCGACACTGCGAGCGGCGGTGGCAACCGCCTTGAACTGTTTGCAGAGCAAGGCACCGTAACCGTTAGGCTCAGCGCCGCCGCTCCCTACCTGCTGAACGTCAACAACGTTCCGGATGTTGTCGTTCGCGGCATCAATTTCGACGGCAGCAACCAGACGATCAATGGCTCCGGAATCGCGGGGCTGATCCGCTTCGACGGATCATCCACCACGGACTTCATTTTTTCTGAGTGTAACGTCTCGAAATCGATGGCGACAGGGGTCGTGGCGGTTAACAACGCGCGTGGCCGCATAGCAGATAATCGCATCTCCAATTGTGGGATTGGGATTTTTGCTATCGATTCTCAAGTCTTCATTGAAAACAACGGGTTGAGCACACTGAACGACAATGGCATTTGTGTTTGGGCCAGCACGGTCGGCGGCAATGGTTCGGTGGTGTCCGGTAACACGGTCAACTGGGTCGATAACGCTTCGGGGGGCACCGGCCAATACGGAAATGGCATCCTAGTCTATAGGGCAGGCAATGTTAAGATCAGCGAAAATAATGTCTTCAATACAAAATTCTCCGCCATCCGGCTGAACGCGGCAAACAACGGTCATGTCGTCAACAATTACTGCTGGAACATGCGGGAGGTGGCGATCTTTATCGAAGCCCCCGGGGCCGGCGAAAATCTGAGCGGCGGCATCATCAGTGGAAACAACATCGATACCGCCGGACTTGGCATAAGTGTCGCCAACTCCGGACTTTACGGCGATGGCATCGCAGATCGATGTGTCGTGTCGAACAATAATATCATCAACATTACTAACAATGCGATTCCTTATCCCGATGGTTCGACATCACTGACAACCGGGCGTGGTATTACGGTGGAGACGGACACGATCGTTACTAACAACGTCATTTCCCTAACAGTTGGCGCAGCTATAGGGCTTGGGGTTAACGACGCCGCGAAGGATATCATGGCGACAGGCAACTTGATTAACAATTGCCCGATGGGAATCGCGTATTCGACCAACAACTCCGCTTCATCTATCCTTGTGAGTTCCAATGTCGTGCGAGGTTATCGCGATATCTCTAACGTGGCTGATCCCAACTATCCGATTTCAGGCGCGATCGTCTCGTACAGTTTTGACGGATCCTCTTTCCAAAGAGACAAGAATGGCGGTTCGCCGAACACTGATTATGGCAATGCTACCCAGACGAGTTCCGGCCCACTCACCGTCGGCATGAATCGTGCAAATCCCTGAGTAATCTTCCCGCCCTGGGGCTCAGCCGTTTTCCGGCTGAGCTCCTTCCTGCCGCCGGACGGAATAGTCTTCGAACCTGTTTTAACGTTCGTTAACTTCAAATCGTCAATGATGAGTACTGTACTATTCAAGGTGAGAGCGATGAAATAATGCCCTTGTCAAAGCGAAATATTGTCCGGTACTTGGCATCTACCGTAGACGCTGAGTTCAACGGCTGCCGGGATGAGGTTTGCATAGCAAACAGGATCAGATTTCTGACGCCGTTCCGTTTGCTCAATACGGAAAACGCCTATTGACCGCCACGGAGCTCCAACCGTCCCGCGTCGCGCAGCCGCAGCTCGCCGCTTGGCGGCTGATCGGTACGGCGTGTGTCGCCATAGGGGTATTCCTGTCGGGTTTCGTCATCGCGGAGCCTGCACCCTACGAGCTGTGGCTCGCCTTTCTCATCGGCACATGGTTCATTCTCGGCCTGAAAATCTCGCGCCGCGTCGCGCCGCTTCTGGCCCTGTTCCTGACGTTCAATGTCGGCGGGATGCTCTCGATCACGCAGATGCACAACCTTGCCGCCGGCAATCATCTCGATGGCCCGATCTACATTGCCGTCTCGACCTTCCTCGCGTTGAGCTCAATCTTCTATGCGGCCATCATCGAAGACAGCGAAAGACGGCTGAAGCTGATTTTCAACTCGTGGGTGGCGGCGGCGCTGATCACTGCGAGCCTCGGCATCCTCGGCTATTTCCACGCCGTTCCCGGCTTCGACATTTTCACCCTCTATGACCGTGCCAAGGGCGCCTTCCAGGATCCGAACGTCTTCGGACCCTATCTCGCAGCGCCCAGTCTCTATCTGATCCACGGCCTCTTGATCGGCGATTTGAAAAAGGCGCCTATCAAGGCGGTCTGTCTTCTCGTTCTGGCCTTCGGCATCTTCCTGTCCTTCTCGCGCGCGGCATGGGGCCTGTTTGCCTTCTCCTCGGTGATGCTGATCTTCTGCATGCTGTTGAAGTACCGCAGCAACAAGTTCCGGCTGCGCATCCTGGTAATGTCGTTGACGGCGATCATCCTCATGGTCGTGCTGCTCGTCATTGCGCTGCAGTTCCCGCAGGTCAGCGACCTGTTTTCCACGCGCCTACAGCTCGTGCAGGAATATGACGGCGGACATCTCGGCCGCTTCGAGCGCCATAGTCTCGGCTTCTCGCTGTCGATGGAGCGGCCGCTCGGCATAGGGCCGCTGGTTTTTGGTCAGATGTTCGAAGAAGACGAGCACAATACTTGGCTGAAGACGCTGACTACCTATGGCTGGCTCGGCTTCTTCTGCTGGGTTAGCATGATCTGCTGGACTATTTACATCGGCTTTCGCAACCTCCTGAGAGAGAGGCCATGGCAGCCCTTCGGGATGATTGCCTGGATCGTCATTCTCGGCCATGTCGGCATTGGCAACGTCATCGATACCGACCATTGGCGCCATCTTTACATGCTGATTGGCATCGTCTGGGGCTGCGGCGCCCTTGAGCGACGCCATCAGCGAATGAACTTGAATTAGGGGGTAGAACAAGAACTGCTCTAAATCGTACGCTAAGGTCGAACGAATGATGAGCATACTGCAACCCGAAGAAGGTGTCCGGCAAGTCGCAAGAGTCTCAAGCCTTCGGACATTTGCTGCTCCGCGTCCCAGGAATAGATCCCGGTAAGCTTTCTCCCAACTGAGCGGCGAGAGTTCGTCGGGAATGCTCCGACACTATGCCAGCCGTGCCAGTGCCGACTTCGCGTCCCGCGATCCAGGGAGATACCGATAGGTTTCGCAGCGGCAGAAACAACCCAGTTTTCTTCATCTTGAAGGGTGATACCCAGAACTTTGACCCCTGGGCCGGCTGACCATCTCAATTGCGTTGGCATCCCCGTAGATAGCAAGCGCGGCGCTAACACTCTGTTGACCACAGAAATTGAGGATGAACCCTCCAAAGTGACTTCTGGCAGACCGCGATCGGCCGCCCCCAGGCGATGGAAATCAATACCGCGAAGATCTCATTTCTTGATTGGCAACGGCAGATATTTGAGCATCAAAGGCAAAAGGGACTCGAGAATCACGTCCGTATTTCCGCCCCCGCGCGCAGGATTGTTAAGTTCTCCGCCAAATGCGAGATGGCAGTAGCCGTGCACCATCGACCATACGGCGACCAGTAATCCCTGGCCGTCAGGGCCTAGCGGCCGATCTGCTGGGGTGCCGGTGGCGGCGCGGATCGCGTTTTCGAGTATGCAATAGGCCTCCTGGGAAACGCGCACGAATTCGGCATTGGTGTGGTCGTGCTTATCGACGCGGAACATGAGCTGAAAACGTGCCGGAAATTTGAGTGCAAACTGCACATAAGCAATCCCTTGTTCGTTGAGCCGCCGCATCGGATCCTGACCACCTCGCTTGTCAGCGGCCGCCAATGCCTCTCCGAAGTCACGGAAGCCAAGCAGCGCCACTTCCGTGAGCAGTCCCTTGGCGTCCTTGAAATGGTGTGATGGGGCGGCGGGCGAAACGCCGACGCGGCGCGCCGCCTCACGCAGAGTGAAGCCGTCAACGCCGCGTTCCACAATAACTTGCTCCGCCGCGGCGATAAGCTGACGTCGCAGGTCACCGTGATGATAGGTCTTCCTGACCGACTTGGCCGCCTGCTGTCGGTCGGGCTTGATCTTGACACTGTTCAAATCATGTCCTATCGTAATTAAACACCGTTAAGATCATAGCGAGCAAGTTCATGGTTGGGAAGTATTTCGCGCCATCGTTTCGCGCAATCATGATATTACTGGCCACAGGCGTCGCGCTTTATTCGCTTCGCTACTACGGCGTGCTGGTTGATCGTTGGCTTGATGTTGATCCAAAAATCCGCACCGTCATTGCACACGTGCCCATCCAGGCGCTGATGCATATGCTGATCGCGCCCATAGCCCTCCTTCTCGGCCCCTTCCAGTTCATTCCGGGGCTGCGCGCAAAATATCCGCAAGCACATCGCTGGTCGGGTCGTGTCTATGTCACAGCTTGCGTGGTTGCAGGAACCGGAGGATTGGCTGCCTCGCCATATGCGTCCGGCGGCCCGGTCGCGGGGCTTGGCTTCGGCATTCTAGCGGTACTCTGGCTCGGTACAACGCTCGGCGCATGGCGTGCCGCAGTGCAACGCCAATACGCGCTGCATCGCCTGTTGATGCGGTTCAGCTACGCGATGACGTTTGGCGCGGTGACGTTGCGGCTGCAAATTCCCCTCGGGTTCGCTCTGGGATACCCCACTTACTCGGCAATGTCGGTATGGCTTGCTTACACCTCCTGGATTCCGAACGTGATTGTCGTGGCCCTCTATTCGATAGCGGAAGCATTGCGTCGCCCCATGGCGCCCGCGACGGTAGATGGCGAGATGACGGCATTGTGATTATCTGGCGTGCACGGCACCAAACGGTTCACCTAGTCTATGCGGAGCGTATTTGTAGCTCGTTGTTCGAAATTATAGGCCTGCGTCGTACCGAACGATTTGCCCCGGATTGCTGCGCGACTTACTCGAGATAGAATTATCCGTGGTCGCCGCTCGCAATATTGACATGCGAATCTACCGTGGAGCACGGGGATCCAGGCAACGCTTCCAGTTTCCAGAATTTCTCTGGTCTGAAATAGGTCTGTGCCACGATTTGTACATTTTGGGTCGTAACGTTCTCATGGCCACTACGAACCGTGCGTAGAAAATCGAGGTATTGGACATCGGCCTGAATCGCGGAAAGCCGTAATAGCCAGTAATCTGTTCATTTGCGTCGCGATTTCACCCAGTTTTGCATTTCGCGGTAACCCCGCTCAGTTATAGATGTCGCCAATTCGTCAATGGCATCTCCGCGACTGAATGGATTAACGTCAGATGGAAATATGGGTCAGAGTGTTGCGGAAAGCAACACCGCGCCAGCTAGGCGTGCGGCAGGCTGGCGCCCTGTATTCCGATACGGTAGGCCGTCGGTGTCTGGCCGCTGATCTCTAGAAATGCGGCGTTAAATGCCGATAGCGACGCGTAGCCGACGGTGTACGCCGCCTGAGTGATAGTGGTATTGTTCGTTCCGAGAAGTTCCATGGCCCGAATGATGCGTAGCCGGCGCAGTGCCTGCCGCCAGGTCATGCCCATTTCGTCGGAGAAATGCCGGGCAAGTGATCGCTCGGTCAAGGCCACGTCGCGCGCGATCGAGGCAAAGTCCGGCGCTTCGGCCATCTGCTGCTCGGTCAGTCGCATGGCTGCGGCAACGCCGCTCGAGCGCGGTAGCGGCATGGCGGCATTAGACGGTGTGGCGGCGAGTTGGCTGGCGACTGCGGCTAAGGTCGCGAAGAGTTGCCGAGCATAGGGATCGAGCGGCTTATTGACATCAGTCCAACTGCGGCAGGCGAGGATCAGCTCGCGCGCGAGCGGGCTCATGTTGATTACAGTGAGCGCCTCGGCCGGGGCGGGAATGAAGGTTCGATCGAAGAGCACAGAACAGGCCATCACGGCCTGTGGCAAGGTCACATGAATACTCCTCCCAGCGGCAATGATGGCCGCCCGCGATGGGGGCAATGACCAGACTTTGCCCTCCGCCTCGAGGCGCATTGTACCCGCCGTGCAGTAAAGCAAGTAATGCCGGCCGAAACGGAATTCAGCCCTGTCGGTCGGTGGAAACAGCCGAGCAACGCTGTAGGCTTCGGCTGTTTGACCCATCAGCATGTACCTCAGGCGATCGTCTCAAGAACTTCTGATATCATCCGTCGGCTAACAGGCGGTGCCTTCATCAGTGGGCGCAGCACGAGACCGAGCTGCTTAAATATCTCCGACGCAGTATAGGCCCGGAAATGCTCAACATCCCGCCACTCGTGCCAAATGCGAACCGCCTTTTCATTGACGGGATCGACATAGGGACTGAACGCGAGGTTTCCCTCCATGGCACGGATGGCCTCACTGTCTTGAAGCAACCGCGCCACGACCGCGTCACGGTTTTCGGGAGCGACAATAAAGTCGACGATCGCGATAAGCATTTGAGTATCTCCTTGCCTTTAACTCTCCGAAGGTTAGCCCAACATTGTAATTATTGGCTGCCGCGCATCGGTCAAATATGCGCTTCTAACTGACAGAAGCAATTCATGTCTGATCGGGACGCCACAAGCTAAGACAATACATTACCTTGGATCGGCAGGTCCTGAAGACTGCGGTAGGACCAGCCGCGCCGACTTCTGGTTTGATGTCGGCACTCTGGGCATATGCCAGACGCTGGCCCGCAAGCAGACACAACCCATTTGCCTTCATCGCTCGATACGACGCTCTGCACATTAATGCCCGGACCGGGCGACCATTTCGTTCGCATGCCTGCCCATATCGGCGTCATTACTAACGGTCTGTTAACCACGCAATGTGAGGAAGACCGGAAATAAATGGAAAGCGACGCATGTTCCTGCGAGTTCGGCAAGCGGAATGTCCGCGCAAGCTGCGGCATCGCGGTTTGGGATAGGGATTTTGGCGGCAATTCCCCGGATTGGGTCTCAGCGAAGACAAATCGGTGTCGATTGGCCGTAGTCTGGCTTTGCAACTCGAGCTGAGTGTTCAAAAATGACCACACGCGTATTGGAGTCGGAGCGAATCCGCCTCCTAAGACAGGTCGACTTCGCGGCAACCATGACCTCGATCAAAATGGACGCGCCTAGCATCCCCAGCGCAACGCGGCGGTTGCAACAGGCGAATCCCACAAGGAAAATTCCTCGTCACTAAGGAAAGCGAGCGTGACGGAAAGGCCCTGCATGTCAAGCGACGTGGCATAAGTGCCAACAAGCGAGCGCTCGATCCGCAGGCCGTGGTTGACCATGAACTGGTGGGCAGTGTTGTAGGCGAGATAGAGTTCGGCTGGTGGCGTGCCGCCAAGTCCGTTGACGAAAAGCAGCGTCTTGCCGGCGGCTCGGGCGATGTCATTGTAGACCGTTTCACTCAGATGCCTGACGATCGTGTCGGCGTTGGAGAAGGGCTCCCTCGAGTGGCCCGGCTCGCCGTGAATGCCGACGCCCATTTCCATTTCGCCTGGTCCGAGCGCGAAAGTTGTGCGCTGCGTGTGCGGGACCGCCACGCCAGTAAGGGCAACGCCCATCGATCGGATGCGTGGAGCAAGATTATCGCCGAGCGCTTTCAGTTCGGCGAGCGTCATGCCTCGTTCGGCCGCGGCGCCAAGAAGCTTCTCTACGATCACAGTACCGGCGATACCACGGCGGCCGCGCCCGTCGCCTGTCCTTGCCGTTTCGATGTCGTCGCCGACGATCACCGTTTCAATTTTGTGGCGGCCGGATGCCATCTCTGCCGCCATTTCGAAATTCATGACGTCGCCGTCATAGTTTTTCACCACCAGCACGCATCCGGCTCCGGTGTCCGCTTCCTCGATGGCGCTTGCGATCTGGCTCGGCGTGGGAGACGTGAAAATATGTCCGACGCAAGCCGCATCGAGCATGCCGCGGCCGACGAAGCCTATGTGCATTGGCTCATGGCCCGCGCCGCCGCCGGATATGATCGCAACCTTGCCCGGAACCATGTGGCGACGGCGGATAATTTTGCGGTCGACGCCGAACACAACGAACTCCTCATGGGCGCGCACAAAGCCTTCGACGCTTTCGGCGACCATGGTTTCTGCCGTGTTGATGAACTTCTTCATCAAGCCCCTCCCAAGGCGATAATCGTCTCAGTCTTGTCGCACCAGAGCGGATCAGCTTTTCACGGAACGCTGATCCGCTCTATCTTTTTTGTATTTTCGCAATCCCGGACGGAAAACCGCCTAGCACTTTTCCTGGAATTGCTCCAAGCGCAACGCCGTTCACTCCGGTGGTCCGGAAATTGCGGCAATCTTCTGCACCAGATCGGCGATTGCTTCCTCCAGCAGCCGGTTGCGCCGCTCGTCGCCGAAATCAGGGACCATGAGTGAAAGATGCCGCAGTTTTTCCGAGGCGCCAAGCTCAGGCAGTTTACCGGGATGCGCATTTTGGTAGGCCTCCAGAAAACGCTCCTGTTCGGCGGCGCTGACATGACAGACCCGGAAGATCGTCGCAAGATGCCGCGCAGGAAGAGGCGTCGCATAGGTCGGGCTTGTTATCTGGGTGACGAAGCTACGATGCTTACCCAGTTCCGTAGCCAGCCGCTGACGGGTTCCGGAAGGTCGGTTGTCGATGATCTGCGCCAGAATTGACTTGTAGGCGATAATGGCGTCTTCGGTTTCTTCGCGCGCCATCTTATTCTCCGGCTGCCTTTGTCCCGTCGGCATTCAAACCGACGATGGCCGATCTTATCGCGGGAAGTTGAGCCGGCGCCATGGAAAAATGCCGGATGCCGGCGGCGAGCAGCTCAGCTGTCAGGTGCGGATCGCCGGCCATGTCGCCGCAGATGCTGAGCGGTTTGCTGCCGGCAAGTTTCACGGCATAAGCGAGCAGGCGCAGCACAGCCTGCGCGGTCTTCTCGCGGTGCGCGGCGAAATCGGCATCTTCGCGAGTCGAGGCGGCGAGATACTGCGCAAGATCGTTGGTGCCGAATGAAAAAAAGTCCGCGCCTTCGAATTGCTCGAGCATCAGCGCGGCGGCCGGCACTTCCACCATCATGCCAATCGAAGGCAGGCGGTGCGGCACGCCCCGGCGCGCAAGCTCGGCCGCCTCTTCTCGAAAGATCTGCCGCATATCATCGACTTCCGACGGAAAAGTCACCATCGGCAGCATGACGCGCAGATTGCCGAAGATGGCTGCACGCAACAACGCACGTACTTGAACGCGCGCAATCTCAGGCCGGGCAAGAAGAAGGCGGATGCCGCGCAATTCGGACGAAGTCGTGAGGCCGGAAAGCGGCTTGTCGCCACCGACATCAAGCATGCGGATCGTCACCGATCTGCCGTCCGCCCAGTCAAGGACGCGGCGGTAGATGGCGAGTTGCTTTTCTTCGTTTGCGGCATCCGAGAGTGACATTACTGCGAATTCGGAGCGCATCAATCCGATGCCAGCCGCCGTCGCTGCCGCGATCCCGTCGAGTTCGTCGGGGGCGTTGAGGTTGATAGACAACAGAATTTGCGCGCCATCTGCTGTCTGCAGCATCCCGTTGTCTTCAGCCGGCACTGTGCTTGATGCTGTAAGCTCGGGTTGGATTGGCGCTGCGCCCTCCTTGTCCATCTGAAGGACGATCACGCCCGCATCGCCATCAACGCGTATATGTTGGCCGCCAGCGGTGACGAAACGTCCCGCGCCGATAACCATTGGGACCGACCGCGATCTGGCAAGAAGGGCGACATGGCCCGCGGCACTGCCGGCGTAGAGCGCGATGCCGCCGCCTGCAGACCAGTCATGTGCGAGGAAACGGCTGGGCTCCATGTCCTTGCCGACATAGATAGATCCGGCTGGAAAGTCCTTTACCGGCGTACCCGTCAGCGCCGCCAGCACGCGATTTTTGATGTCCAGAATATCGACGGCGCGTGCCTGCATCTGTTCTTCTTCAGCACTCTCCAGTTCACGGATGTGCCCGTCAAGTGTCCCGACCCACGCGAATACGACATTCTCGCCCGCATCGATACGTGCGGCTGCCATTTCGGCGATCGTCGGATCACGAAGCACTTCGAGCTGAAAATCGATGATGTCGCCGCCTTCTGCGTCCGTGCCCGTGGCAAGGTTCTGAAGCTGGTCGATAGCGGTTTCGATGGCCATTGCCAGCTCTGCGTGCCCCGAAACGGCCGATTGTGACGGGGCAGCGGCGGTCGGCAGTTCCCCGATATAGGCCGGCCCGGATGCGACCCCCGGAGAGGCGCTCGTAGCTTTCAATCTAAGCGGTGCGGCCATGTTTCTTTTCTTCATCGAAGTTGCGCTCGATGAGGTCCTTCAGTGCCCGGATTGCCTCTTCTGCTAGGATTCCGTCGGCGCGGATTTTCAGCATGGATCCCTTGCGGATCCTGGCACCCATGATCTTGATGATACTCTTGCCATTCAGCCAGACGTCGCTGCCATTGACCGCGACTTCGATCGAGCAGGGAAACGACTTTGCCAGCCGCGTGAACGTCACCGAGGGGCGGGCGTGTAAGCCTACCCCGTGCTTCACTTCGACCTCCGTCTGGCAACTGGCATGCACGTGTTCGGCCTCCCGGTTTCCTATGCGCAATCCGCTGCTCATCAGGGTGACAATTCCTCTGCTGTCGCCACAACCTTTGCCAGCGACGCCCCGCCGGAGGCCTCGGCAGCCGCGATGACCGCCCCTTCCACCACTGGAGCATTGCAGATCGAGATGAGCTTTGCGCGCGGCAAACCAAGCATTTCGATGGCCATCTCGCTGTTGGTTTCGGCCCCGCCAAGGTCGACGAACACGGCGACTCCTGCCTCTGACCAGGCCGCCTCTATGGCCGTTAGGATACCGCCCGCGTCCGTGCCGAGCTCTCCGTGACTATTGCCGCCCGACCAGGCGAGCGGCACGCTGTCGCCCACCATCTGCCGCACCATGTCGGCCGTGCCTCGCGCGACCAGCGGCGAGTGGGAGACGATCACAATCCCGACGTTTGGGGCTTTCACACTCATGCCGGGCGATGCTCCTCAAGGTAACGGCAGATAGCAATTGTCAGAAGAGCGCAGCTCGATGCGCCTGGATCAACGTGGCCGATCGAACGCTCTCCAAGATAGGCTGCCCGGCCGCGCATGGCCTTCATGGCGGCGGTACATCCAGCGGAAAGCTCCGCCCGACGCCCGATATCTGTCAATGGCGAGCGGTGCGCAAGTGCGTCTTGCACAGGGTACAGCACGTCGAGCAGGGTCTTGTCTCCAGGGTGCGAACGCCCGCGACGCGCAACGGCATCAATGGCCTGCTTTAACGCCGAGGAAAAGTCCTGTCCTTGATCCGATTTGCGAAGCTCGCGTCCCATTTCCATTAGCAGCGTTCCGTAGAGCGGGCCGGCCGCTCCGCCTATGCTCATCACCAGCGTCAGGCCCATCCTTTCCAGCGCGTCAGGCAGGGGAAGGCTTGAAACCGCGGCCTCTTCGGCGCTAACCGCCTCACAGCCGCGCCGCATATTGGTTCCATGATCGCCGTCACCGATTGCGCGATCCAGTGCGCAGAGATGATCGCTGTTTGCCGCAATCGTCGCACGGCAAACTTCAATCAATCCCGCAAGAAGAACTGGTTCCGCGTGCACCTCTTACCCTCCCAGCAGCAGCGCCAGCTATGTCAGCGACGCTACAACTTTAAATACGTTTGCGACAGCCACAGCACCCGGATCCGGTACTCCCTCCAGATCCTTCTCTCCAACGTAAGAAGCGCGGCCGGCCTTTGCCTTTCGCATTGCCTTCGTCGACTCGGCGCCGGCTGCCGCAGCCCTTGCCGCTGCCGCGACATCACCTGACGTCAAGGCAGAGAGCGCTGGCGCCAGTGCGTCGACCATCGTGCGGTCGCCGACGCCAGCCCCTCCATAAAACGTCATCCGATCGAGCCCCGCAAGCAGAGCGATAGCTAAATCAGCCTTCTCCGCCATGGCCTTGGACGCGGCCGTAAAGAAGATTGAGAGCAGCACGCCGCTCGAGCCGCCCATGCTCGTACTCAGGATCTCACCGATCGAGGCCATGGTGGCAGCAGGATCCTTCAGCGGCAGCGTGTCGATGCGGGAAAGAATACTGCGCGCTCCTGTCGCCACGGTGGAACCCGTGTCACCGTCGCCGACGCGGCTATCCAGGCGATTCAGCTCGGCCTCGAGGGAAATCAGATGCTCGCAAAGCGCTGTCAATAAGCGACGATTCCGATCGTCGTCGCTGGCCGACCTCGCTGCATGCCGCGCGGATACTCGCGGTGCAGGAACAATGGCGATCTCGTGCCGTTCGGTGGCCGGCGGCCAGGCATGCGGCTGGACCGCAGCCTTCAGTGCGGCTTCGCGAGCGGCATCCAGCCGGATCAGTGAAAGTGAGAAGCCGTTCATGTTGAGCGCGGTCATCATCGGTCCCGGCCCGACGATCAGTTGAACACGGCCGGAAAGAGGTGAGGACAGCACGGCATTGGCGATAACGCCCATCTCGAGCGGTGGCACCGCGCCAAGGTTGTTGATCAGAAGCGCATAGTCTTCTGCCTCCTCAATCTTGGCGGCCAACCGGTTCATCATGGTGGCCACCAGATCGGCAACGGGCTGCAGCACAATGCGTTCCACCCCTGGCTCGCCGTGGATGCCAAGGCCGAGTTCGCCTTCGTCGGCGCCAAGCCGATCTTCATGCGCCTGGCCGGGCAGGCTGCAGGTCGAAAGCGACATGCCGAGCGAAACGATGTCGTGTGCGGCGGCCGCCGCCTGGGCTGCGACCGTCTCCAGGTCGGCGCCGGCTTCGGCGTGATAGCCGGCGATCTTGTGCACGAACAGCGTACCGGCAACGCCACGCGGCTGGTTGATGCCAGGGATTGCGATGTCGTCGGCGACAATCACCATCTCGACATCGAATCCTTCGGCACGCGCTTTCTCGGCGGCAAGGCCGAAGTTCAGACGGTCACCCGTATAGTTTTTTACGACCAGGAGAGCGCCCTTGGGGCCGGTTACGGCACGAATGGCTGTCAGCACCGCATCGACGCTGGGCGAGGCGAAGATCTCGCCGGATACGGCCGCGGTGAGCATGCCCTTGCCGACGAAACCGGCATGCGATGGCTCGTGACCGGCCCCGCCGCCGGAGATGATTGCAACCTTCGACTTATCCCAGTCCGCGCGCAGGATCACCTTGATCTCGGGAAAGGTATCCAGACGGGCAAGTCGACCGGTGCTGCTTGTCAGGAGCAGGCCGTCCAGAGCTTCGGTAACGATGGTTTCCCGGCGATTGAAGAAATGTTTCATGGAGTGAGACCCGTCTTTTCGTGCTGGTGCGTTTGTTCGTTCCGTCGCTTATCCGAGGCGCTGGCCGCTGGCGTCGAAATAGAGCGGATCGCGCAGCGTCAGGCTTATTCGATCACCTGGCCTGATCGCGAGATATGGATCGGCAAGCGTGACGAGCTTGTGATCACGCACCTGGATGTGCAGGTGGTTCTGGTCTCCCAGGTGTTCGATCCAGTCGATTTGGGCATTGGCGTTCGGGTCGATGATGATATCGAGATGCTCTGTTCGCGCGCCGATCGTCTTGGTCCCGGGGGGCGGATTGGCGCCAGGAAGAAGATCGGTGGGCAATAGGTTGATGTGCGGCTGGCCAAGACGGGCAGCGACATGAAGACTGGCAGGATTGCCATAGATTTCGCGGGGTGTTCCGACCTGCAACAGCCTTCCGCCGGCAACAATGCCGATCCGATCCGCCATCGTCATGGCTTCGACCTGGTCGTGGGTTACATAGAGCAACGTCGAGCCGAGCTCCTTCTGGATCCGCTTGAGTTCCAGGCGAAGTTCCGCACGTAGCTTTGCATCGAGCGACGAGAGTGGCTCGTCCATGAGATAGATGGCGGGACGGCGCACCAGCGCCCGCCCAATTGCAACGCGCTGCATCTCGCCACCCGACAGTCGTGTCGAACGGTTCTCCAGCTTATGGTCGATCCTGACCATGCGCGCAATTTCCCGCACGCGCCGGTCGATTTCCTCGCTGCTGAGCTTGCGCACTGGCGCTCGTAGCGGGAAGGCGAGGTTGTCGTAGACCGTCATATGCGGATAGAGCGAATATTGCTGGAAGACGAATGCGACGTCCCTGTCGGCTGGAGCTTCGCCTGCGACGTTGCGGCCGCCTATCTCGATGCGGCCGCTGTCGGGGCGCTCCAGGCCGGCAATGAGGCGCAGTGTCGTTGTTTTCCCGGCGCCCGTTGGCCCAAGCAGGACGACGAACTCACCGTCACGGATCGAAAGGTCCAAATCAGCGAGAGCCTGTGTATCGCCAAAACGCTTGTTGAGGCCCTTGAGAGCGACGTCAGCCATGCTGTGTCTCCGAATAAAGTGCCGAAGCAATGGCCCGGCCCGACTTGCAATCGAACAGCGCGAGCTTGGCCGGGTTGAACTCAAGACCAACCGTCTCGCCGATACGAAAGTTGCGATTTGCCGGGACCCGGGCCTTGATGACGCCGCTCGACGTCTCGATTGCCACAACCTGATTGGTCCCGAGATATTCGCTGCCGTAGACCGCTCCACGCAAAGGAGAGGCGTCGCTGAAGCGAATATGTTCGGGCCTGACACCAAGCGCCAGTTCGGCTTCCGCCAAGTCCTGCTGCACCTCGGGAATGCTGACATCGACACCTTGAAGCGATATCGACCGTGCTCCCGTCTGAAGGCCCGAGGTGAAGCGCATGAAATTCATCGGCGGCGAACCAATGAAATCCGCGACATACATGGTGGCTGGCTTGCTGTAGATTTCCTGCGGCGTGCCGAATTGTTCAATGACACCATGGTTCATGACCGCGATCTTGTCGGCCATCGCCATGGCCTCGTGCTGATCATGCGTCACGTAAACCGTCGTCGCATGGATGCGGTTGTGCAGTTCGCGCAGTTCGTGGACCATGACTTCGCGGAATTCAGCGTCGAGCGTGCCGAGGGGTTCGTCCATCAGGAAGCACTTCGGACGGCGCACGATCGCCCGGCCGAGAGCCACGCGCTGGCGGTCGCCGCCGGCAAGTCCGGAGACGGATCGGTCGAGGATATGATCGATCTGCAGCAGCCGCGCAGTTTCCTCGACACGCTGGCGGATTTCCGTCTTCGGCATGCCTTGGGAGAGCAGGGGAAAGCCGATGTTCTTGCGCACGTTCATATGTGGATAGAGCGCAAAAAGCTGGAACACGAAAGCTATGTCCCGGGCACTGGCGCGATTGAAGGTGACGTCTTCGCCGTCAAGATGGATCTTGCCGCTGGTCGGAAGTTCAAGTCCGGCAATCATGCGAAGCGTCGTCGTCTTGCCGCAGCCAGACGGGCCGAGCAGTGCCAGGAACTCGCCGTCATGGATGACGAAGCTAGAATCCTGCACCGCGACGAAGCTGCCGAATTGCTTGCGGAGATTTTCGATTCTGATGTCCGCCATGGCTCACTCCGGGAACTTCGAGACGATGATGAACATGGCCGTGCCCGCGAGCAGCGTTACCAGCGAATAGGTATAGAGAACCAGCAGGAACGGCTGGAAGAGCATGAGAAATCCGATCGCAATCAGTGTGGTTGCGATGTTCTCCATCGGACCGCGGCGCAGGAAAAAGGGACGCTTCGGGCGGGAGGGGCGCAGTGTTTCGATGAGATGCGTCATTTGCGGATCGCTCCGAAGGTAATGCCACGCAAGAGCTGCTTGCGCAGGAGAATAGTGAAGACGAGGATCGGGATGAGGAAGATCGTCGTTCCCGCAGCGACCGCCGGCCAGTCCTGACCGCCCTCGCCGATGATGGTCGGAATGAAGGGTGGCGCCGTCTGTGCTTCGCCCGATGTCAGCAGGGCCGCGAAGGCATACTCGTTCCAGGCGAAAATCAGGCAGAAGATCGCGGTGGCGGCGATGCCCGTGGTTGCCTGCGGCAGGACAACCTTCCAGAAAGCCTGCAGCCGGGTATAACCGTCGATCATAGCGGCTTCCTCGTATTCCCGCGGGATCTCGTCGATGAAGCCCTTGAGCAGCCAGACTGCAAGCGAGACGTTGACAGCCGTATAAAGCAGAATCATACCCAGCGCCGTATCGGAAAGGCCAAGCTCGCGGTACATGAGATAGATCGGGATGGCGACGGCGATGGGCGGCATCATACGCGTCGAGAGTATGAAGAAGAGCAAGTCGTCGGCAAGCGGCACCCTGAAGCGGGAGAAGCCGTAGGCGGCGAGCGTTCCCAGAAAGACCGCGAGGAACGTCGAGCCGAAGGCGATCACTAGAGAATTGACGAAACGCGGCAGGAAGTTGGAGGGGCCTGCAATCACCATGTTTCGCTTGCGGGTCACCTCATCGCAGGTGCCGGTCGGTACGGGCAGGGAGGCGATGTATTCCGGCGTCTGGCGCGTCCTGGTCGTCAGAAGGTTGCAATAGCCTTCCAGCGTCGGTGTAAAAACGATCTTGGGAGGATAGCTGATGGAATCCGGCGGTGACTTGATGCTGGTCAGGAAAATCCAGACGAGCGGGACCAGGGTAATCAAGGTGTAGAGGATCACGATGGCGCCCGCGACGCGTTTGCTAGTTGGGCTCGGCTCTACGACCGAATGGGCTGACGTGACGGAGCTCATCGTTGCTTCACCCTGTTGAGTGCTTTGACGTAGATGTTGGCGAGGCCGAACACGGCCACGAAGAGGACAATGGCAAAGGCAGAGGCCCGACCTGTTGCCCAGCTCTCGAAGGCAGCACGCTTTAGCGTGATGGAGGCGACTTCGGTGGTCGAGCCCGGACCACCGCCGGTCAACAGCGTGACCATGTCAAACATCTTGAAGTTCTCGATGCCGCGAAACAACACCGCGAGCATGATGAAGGGCAGGGCCATTGGCACGGTGATCGACCAGAACTGACGCCATGCAGAGGCACGATCGACCTCGGCAGCCTCGTAAATGTAGTCCGGAATAGAGCGCAGACCTGCAAGGCATATCAGCATCACATAGGGGGTCCACATCCAGGTATCGACGATGATGATCGCCCAAGGTGCCAGAGAGACGCTGCCGAGCATCTGGATGTTGGCTGTCGGGATGCCGGTGACGAGAGAGACGGCGTAGGCGAAGAGGCCGATCTGTGGCTCGTAGAGGAAGCGCCAGAAGTTGCCGACGACGGCCGGAGACAGCATCATTGGGATCAGGATCAGCGTCGTCCAGAACGCGTGGCCGCGAAACTTGCGGTCGATGAGATAGGCGAGCGTGAAGCCAATCACCGTCTGCAGCAGGATCGTCCAGAAGACGAAGTGCGCCGTCGTCTGCATCGCCTGCCAGATGTCGGGGTCGGTCAGGACACGCTCGTAATTGTTCAATCCGACGTTCTGGACCGGCGCATTTGGACGATTGGCGCGATAGTTCGTAAACGAGAGATAGATAGCCCAGATGAGCGGGAAGATGTTGATGGCGAGAAGAAGGATGATGGTGGGGGTGATGAACACCCAGGCGATCGCTCGATCGGACAGGCCGCGGACGCGGCGAGCGACCGATGTTGGCGTCGCCCTTGCGGTCGCGTCTGCTGCATTCTCGACCACGGATGAAGAGGAAATGTTCAAGATGTCACCTGGTCTTTGCGTATGTGAGACATCTGGCGGCCCGGCAGTCTTGGCGATCCGGGCCGCCATTCTGGCAAGAATGTTGCGCGTCGAGGTGGACACTAGATCTTGCCGTCGTCCTTAAAGACTTCCGACCAGTCCTTGACCAGTCCATCAAGCGCTTCCTGAGCGGTGCCGTTGCCGGCCACAACATAGTTATGAACACGCTTCTGCATATCCTGGAGGAGGGTTGCGTAGCTTGGCTCGGCCCAGAAATCCTTGACGATTGCCATGGAGTCCAGGAACGCCTGAGCATAGGGCTGGCTGGCGGCAAAGTCCGGCGCGTTCACGACCGATTTCAGGCAGGAGTAGCCGCCAAGTTTCCACCATTTGGCCTGGACTTCAGGCTGGGCGAACCACTTGATGTACTGCAGAGCGGCGTCCCTCTTGCCGGAATAGGAGACGACGGAGATACCCTGTCCGCCAAGCTGAGCGAAATGCTTCTTTTCAGCAGGGTTAGGGAAGAAGCCGATCTTGTCGCCGCCGACCTTCTCGTCCTTGTAGAGGCCCGGCCAGGTGAAGGCGAAGTTCATCTGCATTGCCACTTGGCCGGATTTGAAGGCATCGGCGGCCTCAACCATGTAGACGTTGGAGCTGCCGGGCGGAGTGCAGCAATCATAGAGCGCCTTGTAGAATTCCAGACCTTTCACCGCGTCAGGCGAATTCACGAAGCCTTCCATTTGATAGGGCTTGTCCGGGTTGTCGTACTGGAAACCCCAGTCGTACAGCACGTTCGTCACGCCCATGGTGATGCCCTCGGAGCCGCGTTCGGTGTAGATCGACGCCCCATAGACGGTTTTGCCGTCGATTTGGCGCTTCTGGAAGAATTCGGCAATCTGCTTCAGCTCGTCGTAGGTCTTCGGGGCGGCGAGATCCCGGCCATACTTTTCCTTGAATTCCTTCTTCAGTTCCGGCCGCTCGAACCAGTCCTTGCGGTAAGTCCAGCCGACCACGTCGCCCATGGCAGGCAGCGCCCAGTAGTTCGGCGTATTCTTCGGCCATTCCGAGTAGCCCACCACCGTCGCCGGCACGAAGTCATCCATCTTGATGCCTTCCTTGTCGAAGAAGTCGTTGAGCTTGACGTAGTGACCGTTTTCCGCCGATCCTCCGAGCCACTGGCTGTCACCGATGATCAGGTCGCAGAGCTTTCCGTGGGAGTTCAATTCGTTGAGGAAGCGGTCCGCGTAGCTCGTCCAGGGCACGAACTCGAATTTCATTTCGGTGCCGGTCTTGGCAGTGAAATCTTTTGAGAGTTCGACAAGCGCGTTCGCCGGGTCCCAAGCAGCCCAGCAGAGTGTAAGTTGGTCGGCTTTTGCGAGATTGGGCAGCGCTGACGACATGATGAATGCCGAGGCCAGCCCGACAAGGGCTTTCGATATCGTTTGCATAAGTTCCTCCCAGAACCAAAGGCCGGCTCCCCGCCGACGTGCAAGCTCACCAATTTCAGAGAATGCCTACATGAACTCCTCAATTCTCATGTTTAGCAATATGTTTAGTGATAGACATTTTTATAAACATTGCAAGTGGCAATCGTTGTTGCAGTGCACATGTGTACATGACGCACTCCGGCCATCTTCTTCGGCCGGATCCCACTTGTCGTTGCCGGAGGCGCCTCTCTGCCGCTCGGATTGCTTCCGGCCCTACCAGCGCGCGCGCCGAAGCACCATTCCCAGCTCCTGACTTCGCGGCGTTAAGTTTACGATGCCAGAATATCTCCTTTTGCCTCGAACAGCAGAAGCTTGCCAAAGTTGAAATTGGCGCCCGCATCCAGCGCGCGGCCGAAACGCTACATATTTGGGAACTCTTGGAGCGCCGGCCCGGTCAACTCTCGGGCGGGCAGCGCCAGCGCGTCGCTATGGGCCGTGCCATCGTACGCAATCCCAAGGTCTTTCTGTTCGACGAGCCGCTCTCCAACCTCGATGCAAAACTGCGCGTTCAGATGCGCACGGAAATCAAG
>NZ_JARWKZ010000051.1:0-41706 GCF_050577975.1 Rhizobium sp. BR 315
GCTCAAAGCGATATCTCAATATCTCGCGGACACGCCGCATCTCCACTCTCTCCGCAGGCATCCCGTTCCTTCCTCGTCAACGTCCAAGGAAGAAACTTCACACCGGCAGACCACCCTTGCCAGATGCCCGCCAAAGGGGGCGCAATCATCTCGGAATAAGGGGGCGACTATTTCTCGGAATTGGGGGGCGACATCATTTCGGAATCAGGGGGCGGATTGCCTCGGAATTTGCAGGTCGGCGCGACGGTTCGCCATGGTGTGCGCTTTCTCGTCAGCCAGTTAGACGGCGAGGAACGCTCCGCATGCGCACACGACGGTTTCCAACTGCTTGCAGATGGCAAGGAGGCATTGGTTTCCTTGCTGGAGAAACTAACTCGGGACAGCTCAGCACGAAAGACCGGTGATATCGGCGGTCGAGCGATCTTTGGGCGTCTTTACGAGATGTTAGCCCACGAGAACGATGACCCTGCGTACGATCCCATTCGCGAAATAATGCGAGAAGTCGGCCTGAGCAATTTAGCTTTAGGGCCGGGCGATTACCTTTTCGGACCTGTCGAAACGCGACGCATTCACTCGGTGCATTCTGCCGCCAAAGAATTCGACATTCACCCGATCAGGCTAAAGAAGATGATCGTAAAAGCAGGCTTTGTCGAAGCCGAAGTGGCCAACCTCCCCTCCGATCGAATTCTCGTTGATGCGGGAACCATGGCCGCCTTTGTAGAGAAATCGAAGACCCTGGTTTCGGCGAACGACACAAGAGAGCGACTGGGCGCATCTCGGACCGAACTTCGGGCGCTCGTGACAGCGGGATATTTGCAAAAAAACGGCGGCTATCGGGGTCGAAAGGGCGAACACCTGCCGGTGATGCCCAAATATGCAATCGAGGAAATTGATGACCTCCTAGTCCGGCTTTCGAAAGCAGTGGCCTCGACAGTCCCAAAGCCGGACTGGGTCGATTTGCCCACTTCAAGGAAACGCGCCGAATGTAGCCTTGAAGAAATCTTTGCGCTGATCTTCTCGGGTAACTTGGAAGGCGTCGCACAGGCCCCTGGTTTTATTGGCTTCAGCTCAGTTCGTCTGGATGCTGCCGAACTCAAAGAGAAGACCGCCTTGGCTGACCACGGGTGCCTGTCGATCCAGCAGGCGCGGTCTGCGCTTCCGGCCCGCGATGCCGTGGTCAAGGCACTCATCAAAAATGGGCACCTCCTCGCAACGCAACGACGAAACCCGATAAAGCGTCATCTCCAGACCGTGGTCGAGCCTTCCGAACTGGATAAATTCAAAGCAAAGTTCGCCTCGCTTTATGAGATCGCTCGTTCGCGTGGAACGAACCCAGCAAGGGCGTTGAAGCTCCTTGCGGGAATCCCGCCCGCATTCGATCCTGTAGAGATCGGCGGAGGCCACTATTATAAGCGGACGGACGTAGGCCTCTAACCCGATCCGAAATCGACGTAATCTTTGAGCCGGGATCGATCCCGGCTTTTCTCTTGTGTCTTCGATTTGCGCAGTTCTGAGGGGTACTGCGCAAAACCAACGGAGCATTGCGCAGTTCCGCAGTGCTTTCAAAGAAGATGGCTGTTGAAATTGTTGCGTTTTCCTATCGATTTGCGCAATACCTTGGTTTGATCGACAACATGTCTGATGGGTTGTTCTTTGCTTTACTAGGGCTGGGGGGCGCTATTGTTAGCGCTCTCCTTACTGCTTTTATTCAGCCAATATTGGCTCAAAAAATTGGTCCAAAATCAAAATTAGCTGTGACAGTTGAATTCTTTGAATTCAGACTGCCAGAATATATGAGAAAATCGATCGATAGTTACAACTCCCTTCGATGGGAAGCAAAATCAAATGTAAAACCAACAAAAGACACTTTCGAGAAACTTAATTTTATCCAATCATGCAAAGGATATATTAAGATAACAATTAGGAACAATAGCAACAAATCTATAAATCGAATTAGAATTAACCTAAATAACAACGGGGATATTATTGCAGACGCATACCATGACGGAACAAAAGTCCCTTCAAAATTTGGAAAATTCTATGAAATAGAATCAATATTGGCGCGATCCCAACATCAAGTTGAACTATGGACTTTCTCAAGCATAAACTCATCATACTTTACAAATATCTCGGAGGTTGTGTTCGTTAGCGCCGACGAAATAGACCACATTAGTATTATTACACCAACACCAAATTTCGTTCAAAGAAAATACTTACTTTTAAGTCGAAAACTGATTTGGAAAGCATACTGGGTCGCAGTTTTTTTTATTTTCGTTTTTAGCATTTATATTACAGCAATAAAAATCCCACCTAATTGAATATTGAATTTACAAAACATTCCAACATCAGCCTTCCACCATCATCTCCAGTTGAGCCTTCTGTGCCGTGCGCAAGCTGAAACCGGGCCAGTGCCATCTCGACCTCGGAAATCGTCGTTTTCAAGCGTAACCATGCGGAGCACGCCAAGGAACTGGCCGAAGAGATCGCAGAGGAATCGGGAACCGGAACCGCCGACACCGCCCTCTTCACCAACCAGGCGGCACATCACGCGGCGCGAATTTGCGACAGATAGGCGAGCCTCTCTCGCATGAAGGTACCCGAATTTGTTGGCTCAAGTGCTCCGCGCGGAAATGCCCGATTTCGGCCACGAAATGATCCCTTTTCATTGGAATTGTTGCCGCGGTGACATTCGGTCCGCCGTGCCCTCCAAGCCGTTCTGCATGGGTGCTCGGCCTTTCGACGCATTCTATCGCTAAGCCCTGCCGGCCAGCTGTCGGCGATGGCAATCCAGTCGCGCGAGGCACCGTCATGAAAATCGGCAACGATATCACGAGCATTCAATATCTGCGGGCCATCGCCGCGATTTCCGTTCTTTGCTTCCATGTCAGCGAGGCATACGGACTGGAATTCAAGGTCGGAGCAGCGGGTGTCGACATATTCTTCGTCATCAGCGGCTTTATCATGTGGATTACGACCGAGGGGAAACCGATCGGTCCGCAGGAATTCATGCTGCGTCGGCTCATCAGAATAGTGCCGCTTTACTGGATTGCGACTGCAGCAACATTCGCCGTCGCCGTGTCGAAGCCGCAATTCTTCTTCAATACGAATTCAAGCATCGGGAACCTGATCGGCTCGCTGTTTTTCTTGCCGGCCGTGAAGGATGAAGCACTGCATCCGGTTGTCGAGCAGGGCTGGACCCTGTCCTACGAGATGTTCTTCTATCTCATCTTTTCCATTTCATTGTTTTTGCCGGAGTTCAGGCGGTTATGGTTCCTGGTGGTGGCTCTGGTGGCTGCGGTCATCGCGCATTATCTGCTGCCCCTCGGCTATGTCAGTGTTTTCACGCAGCCGGTCATTCTGGAATTTGCGGCAGGAATCATCGTCGGGCGCCTGTGGAAACAGGGCTTCCGGCTGCCGTTTGGCGCCGCCATCGGCCTGATGATCGTCGGATTTATACTGCTGCTGGCGAGTGATCTGCTGGCGCATGTCGACCGAGCCCTTCGCTGGGGCGTGCCCGCAGTGCTGTTGTTGTCAGGCGCTGTTTTCGCAGAACGGGAGCGGGGCGCACCCAAGCTGGCGTTCCTGAATTTCCTCGGGGACGCGTCCTATTCCATCTACGTCTGGCATGTGCTGACCGGTATTTTAGTCACGGCGCTGCTGCTGCGCTTCGGCGTGCCGCATGCCGCGCAGCCCGTATTGATCGCATTGGGTTCTCTGGCCTTTGCGATCGTCTGCTACCTGTATATAGAGCGGCCGATACTCCGGAGAATGCGACCGACACGGCGGCAGCCTGCTTATCGCGGCTGACGTCAGTTTGCCATTGACCACATCTTCCGGCCAAAAAGCTGCGACAGAGCGCCTGAGCCGTGGCATAAGGGCGCCGAAAACTTATCCGGGCCTCGCGTAAACATGATTCGTATCGAAAATATCAGCAAGCAAAACAGCCACTGCATCCTCTTCATCGAGGCATCCGCTGCGCTCAACAGGGGCGAGAGCATCGGGCTCGTCGGCCCCAATGGCGCTGGCAAGACGACGCTTTTCCGCATGATCACCGGACGGGAGCAGCCCGACGAGGGCCAGGTTTCCGTCGATAAGGGCGTCACCATCGGTTACTTCAATCAGGACGTCGGCGAGATGTCCGGGCGTAGCGCCGTTGCGGAAGTGATGGAGGGTGCCGGCCCCGTGAGCGCCGTTGCTGCGGAACTGCGCGAGCTGGAAGCCGCGATGATCGATCCGGATCAGGCCGACAGAATGGATGAAATCATCGAGCGTTACGGCGAAGTGCAGGCGCGCTACGAAGAGCTGGACGGCTACGCGCTCGAGGGCCGCGCCCGTGAGGTTCTGGCGGGCTTGAGCTTCAGCCAAGAGATGATGGACGGTGATGTCGGCGCGCTCTCCGGCGGTTGGAAGATGCGCGTGGCGCTTGCCCGCATCCTGCTGATGCGCCCTGATGTCATGCTGCTTGACGAGCCGAGCAACCATCTCGATCTCGAAAGCCTGATCTGGCTGGAAGCCTTCCTCAAAGGCTATGAGGGCGCGCTTCTGATGACCTCGCACGACCGCGAGTTCATGAACCGCATCGTCACCAAGATCATCGAAATCGACGGCGGCAACCTGACCAGCTATTCGGGCGACTATGAGTTCTACGAGCAGCAGCGCGCCCAGAACGAAAAGCAGCAGCAGGCACAATTCGAGCGCCAGCAGGCCATGCTTGCCAAGGAAATCAAGTTCATCGAGCGCTTCAAGGCGCGCGCCTCGCATGCATCGCAGGTGCAGAGTCGCGTGAAGAAGCTGGAAAAGATCGATCGCGTCGAGCCGCCGAAGCGTCGCCAGACCGTTGCGTTCGAGTTCCAGCCGGCACCGCGCTCCGGCGAAGACGTGGCCGTGCTGAAGAACGTTTACAAGAAGTACGGCAGCCGCAGCATCTACGAAGGACTGGATTTCATGGTACGCCGCCGCGAGCGCTGGTGCATCATGGGCATCAACGGTGCCGGCAAATCCACCCTGCTCAAGCTGGTCGCTGGCTCGACGGAGCCGGATGAAGGCAGTGTCGCGCTCGGCGCCAGCGTGAAGTTGGGGTACTTCGCCCAGCACGCCATGGATCTGCTGGACGGAGAGCGCACCGTGTTTCAGCAGCTCGAACACGATTTTCCGCAGGCAGGCCAGGGTTCTCTCCGCGCACTCGCCGGCTGCTTCGGCTTTTCCGGCGACGATGTCGAAAAGAAATGCCGGGTGCTGTCGGGCGGCGAGAAGGCGCGGCTGGTCATGGCTATCATGCTCTTCGACCCGCCGAACCTGCTGGTGCTGGACGAGCCGACGAACCATCTCGATCTCGACACCAAGGAAATGCTCATTCAAGCGCTGTCGCAATACGAGGGCACCATGCTCTTCGTCTCGCACGACCGGCATTTCCTGGCGGCGCTCTCCAATCGCGTTCTGGAGCTGACGCCCGAGGGTATCCACCAGTATACCGGCGGCTATACGGAGTACGTCGAGCGGACAGGCTACGAGGCGCCCGGTCTCAGAAGCTGATAGCTTCGCCGAGCGGCGCTATTGCGTATTGGCAGACGGTGCAGCGGCGGCGTTGATGACGGCAACGGGCGTCGTCCTGCCGCGCACGCGGATTTCGATGCGGCGTCGTGACTCGACGGCACCGCGCTGGCCCGACGTGATGGTGTCGCCCGGCAGGATCAGCTGGGCGGCGGACATCGGCAGGATCGTGGCATCCTTCAGCTTGGGATTGGCCTTGAGCACATTGGCGACCGCGATCGCGCGGGCGAGCCCAAGCCCGGCATTGTCAGCCGGCAGCAATGCCGAGACCGGCAGCTTGCCGGCCATCGCGTTGATCAGCGTATCGTCGAGATTGGATTTCTCGCGCGACACCGGCTGCTCGTCCGTATGGCCGATCACTTCGACGATGTTGGCACCGTAGAGGCTGAGATTGCTGGCAATTTCGTCCGTAATGGTGCCGTCGAGCAGTTGCGCAAAGGTGCCGGTGAGCTCGGCGCTTCCGGATTGGAAATAATTCTTCTTGGCGTCGTCGAGATTGATGATGGGCGGCCAGTCATGCATGCCCTTCCCGTCCCCACTGCCGGCCAATAGCTTGTTGACCTGGTCGGACGCGGCGGCCATCGAGACCCCATGTTCTTTCAGAACAGCCGCAACCTTGGCAAGCGATTGCAAATCGCCCGGTGTCGCACCCTCGTCTGCCATGCTGTCGAGCGTCTCTTTCGCCAGCACCAGTTCCCGCCATTGCTTGTCCACCGCAGCTTTATCGGCAGCGGATAGATCGCCCGAGACGACCTTGGACTGCAGCAAGACGATCTCGGTCGCCTGCTCGGCCCGTTTCTTCTCAAGCACGGCGACCTGCTGTTCGGCTTTCTCGAGCTTGCGTTCGACTTCATAGCGCTTGTTTCTCTCCGCCGAAATCAAGGCGGCGGCTACCAGCAGCAGGCAGAAAACCAGAAGCAACATGGATTCGGCCATCGTCAGGCCGAGGATCAGGCCGCGATTGTAGCCCTTATGCTCCAGTTTCGGCTGAGCGTCCGAGCCTCCGGCTACCATAGATGCCACCAGCGTTTTCGCGGCACCGTTTCGCTTGCCGGCACGGCATGGCGATCAGCGGCCGATCCCGGCGGCGCGTGCCCCATCACTTCCGCCATGCGACCGAGCGCCGCTTCGATGTTGCGCAAGGGTTGCAGCTGTGCCTCCGACATCTCCTTGATCGCCGTAATTGCCGGCGCAAGCTCGGCGCGCACGACATCCTCCGGCGAACGGATCTCTTCCAGCTTCTTGCCGACATTCTCGACGGCAGCACCGAACGTGCCGATGATCTCCGAAAGCTGCGATGTCGTCGTCGTCAGCTGGGCGGCTGCTTCGTTGATCGGAGTTACCGCCTGCTTTGCCAGCATTTCCAGGATCTTGTTGATCTCCTGGCCGTTCCGCTCGGCCTGGCGCGCGATCTCCTCGAACCCTTCCGACAGCATCTGGTTGCTGACACGCCGGTAGTGCGAGAATTCGCGCGACGAGGAATCAAGTTCGGTACGGACGCGCCGCGTCATTTCCGCAAGCTCGTGGCGCACGCTGCGCTCGATGTCGATCGGGTCGCGCCGCATCTGGTTGAAGAGGATGCGCAGCGTCACACCGGCGATGGTCGAGGTGACGGCAATGCCGAAATTGCGAACGATGGTCTCGATCGATGTTTCGCCTGCAAAGAGATAGAGCGATACACCGAGGCTCGATAGGGTGAAGAGAAAACCCATGTAGTAAAGGTTGTCGCCTGCCTGCTCGTTGTGCAGCCGGAAACCGGCAAAGGCCAGCGATACGACGAAGTAGATCGCCATCAGCACCAGCGGTACGCCCGTCACGATCGGCAGCGACCATTCCATGAGCTTGGACGACCAGATGAAGATCATGCCGCCAATGGTGATGGAGGCGAAAAGCACCATCGGCCCGTAATCCCGGATGACATATCTCGCTTCGGTTCCGGCCATCAGCGTATCCCCTCCAACCGCACGAATCCGTCGAAATAACCGCTGTTGCTCTTGATCCACTGCGCCCAGAAATTCGCGAGATCCTCCATGCTGAACTTCATGTTCGGCCTTTGAAAGGCGAGAATCTTGACCGTGACACCATCCAGTGACGTCCGAAAACGATCGTTTGCCGGGCTATGCTGGTATTTTTGATAGGAGGCGCCGTCACGGTAATTCGAAAAGGCGGCGGTGTGTTCGATCATGTCGGAGGCGATGTAGAGGCGCTTCGGCAGGCCATGAGGAGCGCTGGCAAAGACTTCCAGATTGATCTTCTGGATGGCCGCCATGATCGGCGACAGCCTGCCGGACTCGCCCTCGGTCAGCTTACCCGCGATATCGGCGAGCGGCTTCTGGAACCCCTTCTCCCAGCGCGCCTGGGCCAGGCGCGGATTGCTGGTCCATTCGTCGACGCTCGCGCCGCTTCCGGGGTTGCAGCCGTGGAAGGTCTGGATCAGCTCGCCTTCCTTCTCGGTGAGCGCATAAATATCGATGGCGCCGCCTATCGGCACATCAGTCACGATTTTCTGGAATTGGTTGCGCAGATCGAGCGCCGTCGTATCCGAGATCGGATCGGTGACATCGAGCAGAATGGCCGTTTCCGCCTTCGGGCCATCCACCGGGCAGAGCGAGGCCTGATCGACGGCGACATTGCCGTTCGCCTTGTAGCGCAGCCAGCCATAAGCGCCGACGATCCCGAGAGACAGGACGGCGAGACAAACCGTTGCGATGATGAGGCCGGCGGATCCGCCGCGCCGGCTACGCCGCTTGCGTCGAGCCAAGGATGCTCTCCGGGAAAAGATTATCGAGCTGATGATATTTCTCGATGGCGCGCTCGAATTCGTCGCCGATCCGCTTGATCTGCTCAGATAACTCCGCCTGGGCACCCTGGATGCGCGAGCCCAACACCTTGTCGTCCCATTCCTCTTCTGTGCGGATTACTGGCGTCAGGCGCTCCATCTTGTAAGCCGAGTTGAAGTAGGACGGTTCTTGCTCGGTTCGGGCAGCCCGATCAGCATCGCGATAGGACGTGAGCAGCACATTGGCAGCGCGCTCGAGATGGTTCTGGTGTTCGGCAAAAAGGCCCGCAGTCCTTGCACGATGGGCGATGATGGCGGCCGTTTCCTGCCGGCGCAGCGAGAGGTCGCGGATGATCTCCTCGATCTTGCCATTGTGCTCGTCGCGGATCTCGCGAAGGTCTTCGATCAGGTCCAGCTTGCGGTCGATATAGTTGTCTCTCGCCGCATCGAGACGCTTTTGCACACCGGCAAAGCCCGGATAGGGATCGGTGAGATAGCAGCCGTCGATGAAGGCGACGAGCGAGAACATCAGTCCGATGGCGAAGAGCATCCAGGAGTTCAGCTCCTGCAGCCCAAGCGGTGCTGCCTTCAAGCGCTGGATCACTTCGGCACCGGCCCCGCTCAAAATCGTCGCCGAGACCTCGCGATAGTGTGCGAGCGCGATGTTGATGCCCAGGGCGACGGCGACATAGGCGACGAGCCCGAGGAGGCCGAGCAGTTTCAGCGCATAGGACCGATGCACCAGGAAGCGGACGCAGAAGAAGGAAAATATCAGCGCCGTGCCGATATTCAGAAAGGCGAAGGCAGCCGCCTCGGTCACGCCGCCGACAAGGCCCTGCTCGCTTCCCTTGGCGAGGAAACTGCCGTTCATCACCATTTCGATGAGCACGAGAAAGACGATGAGCGAGACCTTGAAGCCCCAGGCCGCCTTGCTGGAGACCTTGGCGGCGCGCTGCAGCTTGTGTGTGGCCTTGAAAGCCACCATCTCGTCCTCGGCGGTTTTCAGCTTGCGGCGCAGGCCATGAAGCTCATCGACGCCGCTTGCCACTTCCGCCTTGAAGTCCGAGACGCTGGAGGCATTCGCCTGGCGGATCAGTCCGAACTGGCCTTCGAAATCGAGGTTGCGCAAGCGGCTGTCGAAGGTCTGGAACTGGTCTTCGAGGATCTGGTAGGAACTCTTCTTCTCCGCCTCGACCCAGGCGATGATACGCTGTTCCGTTTCGTCGAAGGATTGCGCGTCCGGTGCCGGTCGGTTCTGCCGCCCTGCTGCGGCACCCTTCTCTTTCAGATCGAGGGTAGAGCCCAGCTTCTCGATATCGACGACAGGAAAGACGTCCGTCGAGGCGCGGAAATCATGGCTGGTCTCCCGAACGCTGTCCCAGAGACGGTTTAGGGCTTCGAAACGCAATGATCTTCCCCGGTGAATTCATCAACTTAGAAAGGATGAGCGACAAACCGATACCGTACCGGTTGTCCCCGGTCCAGAGCGATATCGTCCAGGTTAGGATGCGATTGTGGTAAAGAGTAGCCCGAGCACGCGGCGATTGGAAAACAGATGCTTGAATGAGAGAGGCGGCCATGACGAGCGTCGCTGCGAAACGCCTATTTAGTTTAGGCCATCCTTCCAGAAACCTGCCCGGCACAGCCGAAGCCAATTTTTTCCCGCCTGGTTGATTTCACCGCCACCCAGACGAGCATGGTGAAATTTCCATGTGGTTGTACTGTGCAGGAAGGTCCGGCGATTTTCAATTCCGATTGCGGCCGGTTCAAGAAACCACTCGCCAAATCACCGGCATGACATAGTTTGCAGCGCATGCGATCTGACTCGGAGCACCACGCCATGACGTCTTCCCCCTTCAAGAACATCTGCATCTACGGCGCCGGCGCGCTCGGCGGTGCGATTGCGGCAAAGCTGGCCTCCTCGAGCGGGCAAGCTCAGATCTCCGTCGTCGCACGAGGGGCGCATTTGGAGGCCATTCGCTCGGGCGGCATACGCCTTTGGGAGGCAGACGCAGACCAGCCCCTCGTGGCACAGATGACAGCAACGGACGATGCGGGCGAGCTGCCGCCGCAGGATCTCATCATCACAGGGCTTAAAGGTCATCAGCTGGCCGCAGCCGTGCCCGGCATCGCCAAGCTCCTGCATGCCGGCACTCGCGTCGTGATGATCCTCAACGGCGTGCCGTGGTGGTACTTTCATCGGGACCGGCAGAGCGGCCACGCGGAACACCAGATGGAAGAGCTTGACCCGAATGGCGATCTCTGGCGGCTGATCGGCCCCGAACGCGTTATCGGCTGCGTTGCCTATCAGGGGGCGGAAGTGGTCGGTCCAGGGGAGGTTCGGCTTGCCAACAACGGCCATTTCATTCTGGGCGAGCCGTCCGGCGAGACGACCGCGGACATAGAAGCCATTGCAGCGGTGCTGCAAAGGGCCGGCGTCAAGATCTCCATTTCCGAACGCATACGCGACGATATCTGGAGCAAGCTGATGGGCAATGCCGCCTTCAACCCGATCAGCGCGCTCACACGGGCACTGATGTCCGATATTATGAACGATCCCGCTCTTTCGGCGATGGTCGGTCAGGTCATGAGCGAGGTGAAAGCGGTTGCCGAGGCTTTGGGTTCGCATTTGGCCCTCTCCGTCGAGGAGCGTCTCGACCGGTCGCGTCAGATCGGGTCTGTGCGCACTTCGATGCTGCAGGATCTGCTTGCCGGCAAGGCGCTGGAAATCACGCCTCTCGTCGGCGTCGTCGTTTCGCTTGGCAAGCTGACGGGTGTCGCGACGCCGGTCTCCGCGACGATCCTCGCGCTGGTCACACAGCTTGACCGGAACAACCTGTTGGCGGCCGGATAGCGGCTTGCCGCCGGGGCCGCACCTACCCGTTTTCGTCATCCACGACAGCGCTCTGCGCGGCCCATTTTGGCCTTAAGCGGCTCTTTATATCGCACTTACTTCTTCGCCTTCCGCCGCGAATGGATTTCCTATGCGACCAGGGATTACGCTTCTGTCGAAATATGGAGGTAGATGCCATGCTCGACACGCACGCACCCAATCTGACGGAATCCATCAGGGTCCTCGTTCACAACAGCGACGAGCGGCACCACCGCGCATCGGCTCCGGCGACAAAGACTCAGCCAAAGCGCCAATCTCATGAACGCCAGATTCGCGAGAAACGCACATTCTGGTCGATGCTCGCCTTCGGGCTGCTACTCGGCGGTCTGGAGCTGTTCATCGTGCTGCATTATCTTTGAGCCGCCGCCAACATGGGCAAACCAGGCTTGAAGAGGCGCATCGGCGGTGCAATTACCGCTCTTGTCACGCCATTTCGTGACGGCGCACTCGACGCCGTCGATCTGATGGTACATGCGGAACGGCAGTTGCTTTATGGCGTCGATGGGCTGCTGGCCTGTTCGCTGACCGGCGAAGGGCCGACGCTGACCGAGGCCGAACGAACGCGCATCATCGAAATCTGTGTCGAGCTTTCCGAAGGCAGGACGCCCGTCATCGTTGCGACAGGCACGAACGACACGGCGACAACAATCGAAGAAACGCTGCAAGCGCAGCGGCTCGGCGCGGATGCAGCGCTTGTGACGGTTCCCTATTATTCGAAGCCGACACAGAAGGGCGTTGTTCATCACTTCGAGCAGATGGCGGCGCGGACCGGCACGCCGCTCATCATCCATAACCAGCCATCGCATACCGCCATCGATCTCGCCCCGGCAACGATCGCGCGGCTGGCCGAAATTCCCGGCATTGTCGGGATCGTGGACGGCAGTGGCGACCTCCAGCGCATCGATCTTTGGCGCACCTTGCTGCCGGAATGGTTCGGTCTCTATACCTCGAGCGATACCGGCGCGCTCGCTTTCACGGCTGCCGGCGGCCATGGCTGCTTTTCCAATGCGGCCAATATCGTTCCCAGGCTTTTCCATTCGATGCACCACTCGGCCGCCTGTGGTCACCTGGGCGCCGCCCTTTCGATTGACGAGCGGTTGCTACCTCTATTCAAAGCGCTCGCTCGTGAAAGCGAGCCTGCTACAGTCAAGCACGCCCTGGCACTGATGAAGCATATGGAACCAGAAGTGCGTCTGCCGCTTTTCGGCGTCACGGCCGAAACCGCAGCGGAGATCGAGACTGCCATCGCGCCGTTCCAGTTCGACGGCAGCGGCCGCCCGAACTCACACCAATCCTTCCGGTTTGGTTTATAAATCCGATATATCCATATGATATTTTTATATTTTCTCCAGTTCAGACAAATGGAAATCCTAGCAACTCACCCATAGATTCAACAGTGTAGCACCGGAATGGGTCCTTTGGACTTGCGGTGCGGGTGACACTGGAAAGGAACTATGATGTCACGCTATACGCATGCCGGCTCATCCGCCGATCCCCTTCAACGTCCTCGTGCCGCGGCTCTTGCCAAGGGCGAGCGGCCTATCTCCTCAGATGTTGTGTTGCATGGCATCCGTTCCATCGCTCCTCGTCTCGGACTTGTCTTCCTCATTGCCGGCGCGTTGCAGCTGGCAATGCGTCTGGCCGGACATTGAGCGCAGCTGAAGAGATCCAAGAGGAAAAAAGATGGCAAATGCACTGCATATTCAACGCCGCTCGGCCCGCAATCACCTGTCAGCCGCCCCGGCCCGTTTCATTGTTGGCCGTGACCGTCGCGGCAGCTGGATCGTCCAGGACCGCGAGGGACTAGTGGGTGGCCTCTTCCGCAGCGAAGCCGCCGCCCTGCACTTTGCGGCTGAGGAATGCAACCATAMCCCCGCCGATATCTGCCATGCGCCCGAGGGCACCGTCCTCGATCTGGACGGCTTCGCATCCTCCTCATCCAATCTGCACTAGACCCCGCCCCACGCAGGCTTCGACAGCCGCCACCCGACCGAACGCTTCTTTAACCCGGATTCGGGTAGGTTTTCGCACCGGGTGTCCCAGAAAACAAAACCACGATGTCGAAGCCTGCCTTCCGCTACAGCCATTACGATCTCAAGGAGCAACGCGCCGGCACGGTGATCGAAATCACCCTCTCGGCCATCGCCAATGTCAGGCTGATGAACGGCTCGAATTTCGAACGTTTCACGGAAACCCTCAAGCATCAGTTCTTAGGCGGCGTCGCCAAGAAATCGCCGATCCGGCTCGCGATCCCGGAATTCGGTCACTGGCATGTCGTTGTCGACATGGAGGGCCATAACGGCCTGGCGGAATCGAGCGTGAAGATCGTCGACAAGACACCTGCGCCGCGCATGCAGAAAGCGCCGCAAGACGTCACCGGCAAGTGAATAAGGACTAGTGCTCGCCGCGCTCCTTGCGCAGCTTAGCCCACCAGTCCAGCCGCTTGCGGATATCGCGCTCGAAGCCGCGTTCCGGCGGATCGTAAAAAATCTGACGGCCCATCTTTTCCGGAAAATAGTTCTGGCCTGAAAAGGCGTCAGGCTCGTCGTGGTCGTAACGATAGCCGTCGCCATATCCCTCGGTGCGCATCAGCTTCGTCGGCGCATTGAGGATGTGTTTGGGCGGCAGCAAAGAGCCGTTCTGCTTGGCCGCCTGCGTCGCCGCCTTGAAAGCCGTATAAACCGCGTTCGATTTGGGCGCGGTTGCGAGATAGACGCAGGCCTGCGCCAGCGCCAGCTCGCCTTCCGGCGACCCCAGATAGTCATAGGCATCTTTGGCGGCGTTGCAGATCACCAGGGCTTGCGGATCGGCAAGGCCAATATCCTCGACCGCCATGCGCACCAGCCGGCGGCCGAGATAAAGCGGATCCTCGCCGGCGTCGAACATGCGGGCAAGATAATAGAGGGCGGCGTCCGGGTCGGAACCGCGAACGGACTTGTGCAGCGCCGATATCAGATTGTAGTGCCCATCCTGCGCCTTGTCGTAGACCGGTGCGCGGCGCTGAACGATCTTGACCAGCATATCGGGATCGAAGAGCTCGTCCTTGCGCGCAGCGCGCCAGACCTCTTCCGCCAGCGTCAGCACCGAGCGCCCGTCACCATCGGCCATGCGGATCAGGCTGGCACGGGCATCCTCCGTCAACGGCAGCGGCTTGCCTTCCACGGCTTCAGCCCGGCGCAGCAACTCCTCCAGGCTCTCCTCATCATGCGAGCGGAACGTCAGGACACGGGCACGGGAGAGAAGAGCGGCGTTGAGTTCGAAGGACGGGTTCTCCGTCGTCGCTCCCACAAGAATGACGGTGCCGTCTTCCATCACCGGCAGGAAGCTATCCTGCTGAGCGCGATTGAAGCGATGGATCTCGTCGACGAAGAGCAGGGTCTGGCGTCCGTCCATGCGGCGCAGCCTTGCCGCCTCGAATACTTTCTTCAAGTCGGCGACGCCGGAGAAGATCGCGGAGATCTGTTCGAAGGCGAGACCCGCCTCGCCCGAAAGCAACCGGGCAACGGTCGTCTTGCCGGTGCCCGGAGGGCCCCAGAAGATCATCGATCCGAGCGAACCCGACTCGATCATCCGGCGCAGAACGCCGTCCTCGCCGGTCAGATGCGACTGACCGGTGACATCAGCCAGCGTTTGCGGCCGCAGCCTATCGGCCAGAGGCCGCTTGTTGGCGACCTCCTCCGGTATCCGCGGTGCAAACAGATCATCGCTCATCGGAAGAACTGCCGGATACGCTGCCCGTCGCGTTCGATTTCCACGCGCCAGAAGCTCGGGTTGGAGGTGACGGTGTTCTGAAGAATCTCCGTGGTGTTGATCGCAACTCCATTGATCGAAATGACGATATCCCGCGCCGCAAATCCCAGACGGTCGGCTGGCGAGTTGGACTTCAGTCGTTCAATGACGACACCGGTCGAATCGGGTGGCAGGTGCAAATCATCGGCAACGCGCGGCGAGAGATTGGCGACGGTCGCACCGGAGAAGGGATTGTTGCCCTCGATCACCCGTTCGTCGCGCGGCGTGGATTCAGGCGCTCCGGCAAGCGTCATCGTGGTCTGATGTTCCTTGCCGCTGTCCAGTACCGTCAAAGATACAGTCGCGCCGAGGCCAGCCGTGGTCAGGCGATAGCCGAGCGCATCGGGATGCTCGACCGGAATATTGTTCAGCGCTGTGATCACTTCGCCCGGCTTGAGGCCGGCCTTTGCCGCCGGCCCGCCATCGACGACCTTGGTCACCAGCGCGCCGCGCACCTTGTCCAGGCCAAGCGCTTCGGCGACATCCGAGGTCACCGGCTCGAAAGAGGCGCCGATATAGGGACGCTCGAAAGACTTGTCGCCACGATCGGCAGCCGCAAGGAAGACCTTGACGAGATTTGCGGGAATGGCAAAGCCGATGCCGTTGGAGCCGCCGCCCTGCGAGAAGATGGCCGTGTTGAGCGCAATCAGCTCGCCATTCATATTCACCAGCGCGCCGCCGGAATTGCCGGGATTGATCGACGCATCGGTCTGGATGAAGAAGCCGACTTCGTTCTTCACCTGGTTGCGGGCAAGCGCCGAGACGATGCCGCTCGTGACAGTCTGTCCGACGCCGAACGGATTACCGATCGCCAGCACGAGATCACCGACCTCGACGGCATCGGAATTTGCGATCGGCAGGATCGGGAAGCTCTCGTTCTTCGACTGGATCTTCAGGACGGCGAGATCGACGCGATCGTCCTTCAGCACCACCTTGCAGGGAAATTCACGGCCGTCCGAAAGCGCGATCTTGATGTCGTCAGCGCCGTCGATGACGTGGTTGTTGGTAATAACGGTTCCATTCGCCTCTACGATGACGCCGGAGCCCAAAGACGATTGCTTCTCGGTGCGATTCGGCATGCGCTGGCCGAAGAACTTCTCGAAGAAGGGATCGCCGGCAAAGGGAGACTGACGCTGCACCATACGCTCGGCATAGACGTTCACCACCGCACCGGCGGTCTGCTTGACCAGCGGCGCAAAGGAAAGCTGCATCTGCACCTGGCTCTGCGGCACCGACTTCGCCGTCTGCGCCTCGGCGGAAAGCGGCATCGCCGTGATGAGGGCAATCATCGAAACGGCGGTGCCCCTCAGGAGGACTTGCATGGAAACTTCCTTCTTTAATGCTCTTGAAACAACGTTGTAGCGCCCGACGCTAGAAAGAAAAGAGGGCGGAAGCATGAAGCATAAATGGACGTTGGCGGCGATAAAAAACAGGCTCGATGAACAAAAACATGTTGTCATGCATTTCGCGTTGGGAATCGTCAAAGGGAGCCACACATGCGATCGATCCATCTTGCCGCAACCGCCTTCATCATCTCCTTCGGTATGGCCGGCACCTCCCATGCTGCCAGCTTCGATTGCGAGGCACAGAACCTGAAACCGGACGAGAAGGCGATATGCAGCGTCAGGGCGCTCAACGATGCGGACGTGAGAATGGTGACGACGTTCGACCTGCTCTCGGGCCTGCTCGCCATGGGTGCGCGCGGCGCGATGCAGGATCAACAGACGGAATGGCTAAAGAAGCGGCAGGCTTGCGGCGCCGAAGTCGCTTGCCTCACCTCTTCCTACCAGGAGCGTCAAAAGGAGCTGAACGAGGCCTATAAGCAGATCAATCGGCCGCTGTAAGGGCGTGTTTTGCAAAGGCTTGGAGGGCTTCGCCGGAGATATCCGCTCTCCCCGCCTTCAGGGAGAGGGAGAGGGTGAGGGGCAAGCGCGCGTAAGGCAAACTCTGCCGTCACGGCAAATCTCCAGGAAGCCCCTCATCCGTCCTCTCACGGCCGAGCTACGCTCGACCGTTGGAGTCCACCTTCTCCCCGCTTCGCGGGGCGAAGGGGCTTAGTTATTTCCCGCCGAGATCGCGAACGGCGCCGCGGTCAGCGCTCGTCGCGAAAGCGGCATAGGCCTTCAACGCGGTGGTGACGTTGCGCTTGCGCGGTTCGGCCGGATGCCAGCCCTTGGCATTCTGTGCTTCGCGGCGAGCGGCAAGTTCCTTGTCATCGACACGCAGGCTGATGGTACGGTTCGGGATGTCGATGTCGATCATGTCGCCTTCGCGCACCAGGCCGATCGTGCCGCCGTTTGCCGCTTCCGGCGAAGCGTGACCGATGGACAGGCCGGAGGTGCCGCCGGAGAAGCGGCCATCGGTGATGAGCGCGCAAGCCTTGCCGAGACCCTTCGACTTTAGATAGCTCGTTGGATAGAGCATTTCCTGCATGCCGGGGCCGCCCTTCGGGCCTTCGTAGCGGATGACGACGACGTCGCCGGCCTTGACCTCGTTGCTGAGGATGCCCTTGACGGCGGCGTCCTGGCTTTCGAAGACCTTGGCCGGACCGGAGAACTTCAGGATCGATTCATCGACGCCGGCCGTCTTCACGATGCAGCCATCGAGCGCCAGATTGCCCTTCAAGACGGCAAGACCGCCATCCTTGGAGAAGGGATGCTGGGCATCGCGGATAACGCCCTTTTCACGATCGAGATCAAGCTCTTCCCACCGTGCGCTCTGGCTGAAGGCAACCTGGGTGGGGACGCCGCCAGGGGCAGCACTGAAGAGTTCCAGGGCGGCCTTGTTGTCGGTGACGGCAATATCCCATTGAGCCAGGGCTTCGCCCAGCGTTGCGGCATGGACGGTCGGCAGATCGGCATTCAACAGCCCGGCCCGGTTCAGCTCACCGAGGATCGCCATGATGCCGCCGGCGCGATGCACATCTTCCATGTGAACGTCAGCCTTGGCCGGTGCCACTTTGGAAAGGCAGGGAACGCGCCGAGACAGGCGATCGATGTCATCCATGGTGAAATCGACTTCACCCTCATGCGCTGCCGCGAGAATATGCAGCACGGTATTGGTCGAGCCCCCCATGGCGATGTCGAGCGCCATGGCGTTCTCGAACGCGCCCTTGCTGGCGATCGTCCGCGGCAGAGCCGTCACATCGTCCTGCTCATAATAGCGTTTTGCCAGGGCGACGACCCGGCGGCCAGCCTCGAGGAAAAGTTCCTTGCGGTCCGAATGGGTTGCAAGCGTCGAGCCGTTGCCCGGCAGCGACAGGCCGAGCGCCTCGGTCAGGCAATTCATCGAATTGGCCGTGAACATGCCCGAGCAGGAACCGCAGGTCGGACAGGCGGAACGCTCGATGACCTGAACGTCCTCGTCGCTGATCTTATCGTCGGCGGCGGCAACCATGGCGTCGACCAGATCGAGCGCGACCTTCTTGCCTTGCAGGACGACCTTGCCGGCTTCCATCGGGCCGCCCGAAACGAAGACGGTCGGGATGTTCAGACGCAGCGAGGCCATCAGCATGCCGGGGGTGATCTTGTCGCAGTTGGAGATGCAGACCATCGCGTCGGCGCAATGGGCGTTGACCATGTATTCGACGCTGTCGGCGATGAGTTCGCGCGACGGCAGCGAATAGAGCATGCCGTCATGACCCATGGCGATACCGTCATCGACGGCAATGGTATTGAATTCCTTGGCAACGCCGCCGGCTGCCTCGATCTCGCGCGCGACGAGCTGGCCGAGATCTTTGAGATGAACGTGGCCGGGCACGAACTGGGTGAAGGAATTGACCACCGCAATAATGGGCTTGCCGAAATCGCTGTCTTTCATACCCGTCGCGCGCCAAAGGCCGCGTGCGCCGGCCATGTTGCGGCCGTGGGTCGTGGTTCTGGAACGATAAGCTGGCATGGTGTCTTCCTCGTCATCCTGGAATTTGTGCGGCGTCGGCAGGGCCAAAGGTTTCGGGCCGAAGATGACGCCGGCAACTCCGCTTTTTGGAATTGTCCTAATCCAATCGTGCAATACTGTCACTATCAACTCAAGCGAATCCGGTACGCTGCAGGGCGAGCGCCGCATCCGAGCAATCGCGCTGTAAGCTCAGAATTGGGAATGCGACGGCCCGATCACAAGCGCACACAAAAAGTTGCTTTCACTTCCAAAGAAATGCCAGCTTAAGAGTGTAACAAACCCTGCATCCGTTGCGTATGGCTGATATCGAAGCTGCTACCGCATAGAGGAATTGTTCCATGGCCTCCTACCGCCTGCCCAAGATTGCTTCTTCCGAGATTACGCCCCGCTCGATCTATCTGAAGCGCCGCGAGTTCCTGACGGCGGCCGCAGCCGGCATCGGCATGACGGCGCTTGGCGGCAAGGCCGCACTGGCCGAGGCACTGACGGCGACCAAGAGCAATTATACGGTCAACGAGAAGCTGACACCGATCAAGGATGTCACCACCTACAACAACTTCTATGAATTCGGCCTCGACAAGGCCGACCCCGCCAACCTCTCCGGCAAATTCAAACCGCGGCCATGGACCATCAAGGTCGACGGCATGGTCAACAAGCCCGGCACTTTCGACATCGATGCGCTGATCAAGGAGTTTCCGCCGGAAGAGCGCGTCTATCGCATGCGCTGCGTCGAAGCCTGGTCGATGGTCATCCCCTGGGACGGCTTCCAGCTGTCGGCCCTGCTCGATAAAGTGGAACCGCAGGGCAGCGCCAAGTTCGTCGCGTTCGAAACGGTCGTGCGACCGGCCGAAATGCCGGGACAGTCAGGCCTCCTGCAATCCCTCGATTGGCCCTATGTCGAGGGCCTTCGTCTGGATGAGGCACGCAACCCGCTGACGCTGCTCGCCGTCGGCCTCTACGGCGAAACCCTGCCGAACCAGAACGGCGCACCGATCCGCCTCGTCATACCGTGGAAATACGGCTTCAAGGGCATCAAGTCGATCGTGCGGATCACGCTTACCGACAAGCAGCCGCTGAATACCTGGCAGGCGACCAACAGCCAGGAATACGGCTTCTATGCCAATGTCAATCCGGCGGTCGATCATCCGCGCTGGAGCCAGGCGACGGAGCGGCGCATCGGCGAAGGCGGCTTCTTCGGCTCCAATCGTCATCCCACCCTGCCCTTCAACGGCTATGCCGACCAAGTGGCAAGCCTCTATAGCGGCATGGACCTCAGGGTGAATTTCTGATGGCTGTTTCCTTCGCTCTCCCCAAGCGCTGGCAATCAGCCTCCGTCTGGGCGCTCTATGTCGTCGGCCTTTTGCCGGCGGCCTGGGAATTTTATCTCGGCGCTACGGACCAGCTCGGCGCCGATGCAGTCAAGACCTTCGAGCTTTTCCTGGGACTATGGGCGATCCGTTTCCTGCTGCTGACGCTTGCAGTCACCCCGCTTCGCGATCTCTTCAACTGGAACTATCTGCGCTATCGCCGCGCGCTCGGCCTGCTCTGTTTCTACTACGTCCTGATGCATCTGACCGTCTACATGGTTCTCGACCAGGCGCTGAATGTGCAGGCTGTTGTCGATGACGTGCTGAAGCGGCCCTTCATCACGTTCGGCATGGCGGGGCTCGTCATGCTGCTGGCGCTTGCCGTGACTTCGAACAATTTCTCGATCCGGCGACTCGGCAAGAAATGGATCTGGCTGCATCGCCTAGTCTATATCATAGCCGCTTGCGGTGCCTTGCACTTCGCCCTGTCGACCAAGGTGCTGTCGCTCGAGCAGTTCATCTATATCGGCCTGCTGATCGCCATGATTCTCTATCGATCCTACCGGCCGATCATGATGGAGAGACGGCGGGCTGCGCGCAGGCCGGTTGCAGCTTCCAGTTCCAGAGCGGCCTGAACCCGGCCGCCCTGCCTTTTCAGGTTTTTTTGGTCAGTCCGCCGCTCTGGCGATTTTCGGTTGGCCCTTCTCCTGCACCTCGGCGGTTACCGTCAGGCCGGCGATCAGCTTCGTACCGTCGGGCACCTTGTCGAGCGCGATGCGCACCGGCACGCGCTGCGCCAGGCGCACCCAGCTGAAGGTCGGCGTGATGTTGGCGAGCAGGCTGCCGGAGGTGCGTTCACGGTCCTCGATGCCGTAAGCGATGCTTTCGACGTGGCCGGTCAGCTTTTCGGCCTGGCCCATCAGGTGAATGGCAACCTCATCGCCGACATGGATGCGTGGCAGCTTGGTTTCTTCAAAATAGCCTTCGACTCGGAGGGAATCGGTGTCGATCAGCGCGACCTTGGCGGTGCCGGCAGCGACGTAATCACCCGGACGCAGGCTGAGGTTCGAGATCGTGCCGTTGACGGTGGCGCGAACCTCTGAACGATCGAGGTTCAGTTGGGCGAGCTCGCGATTGGCAGTCGCCTGACGAAGAGAGGCTTCGGCCTGTTCCTCGGCCGTCTGCGCCTGCTCCTTCTTCTGCATGGAGGCAGCGTCGCCGAGACGCCCTTGCCGATCGTTCTCGCGGCGAGCCTGCTCGAGAGCGGCCTTGCTGCTTGCGAGTGCTGCATTCGCCTGCTCGAGAGCGATGGCAAAGCGATCGCGATCGACACGAAAGAGGACATCGCCTTTCTTGACGGTCTGGTTGTCTTTGACGAGGACGTCGCTTACGAGGCCGGAGACATCAGGCGCGATGCCGACGACATCGGCCCTGAGGCGCGCATCGCGCGTCCAGGGCTCCTCCATGTAATGGCCCCAGAGCTGGCGGCCGACATAGATAGCAGCGACGACGAAGATGAGAGTGACGGCAACACGGCCGATGAGTTTCAACGCGTTCATGTGAAGTACCAACGAGAGACAGAGGAGACGGCACCCAGCAGCAGGACGTAAAGCGCGAGATCGAAAAGACCGCGATGCCAGACCAGAGTGTAGGCTCCGATCCATGCGAGCAGGCGTCGAAGGATGATGACGGCAAACAGCGTCACGAGCATGAGAACGAGAAGGCGCGGAATATAGACGCCATAAAGATCGAATTCTGCGGGCATGATGTTACTCGGCGGCAATGGAAAGTGGTTGAGTGGTATCCGATACGGGCGGTCGCCAGCTCGCCGGCGGCTCGGCATGGGGGAAGAGCGCCCGGCGAAGACCGACAAGCGCATCGAGGCTCGCCCGGCCGGCTTGCCGCCTTTCCCGCGCCACAGCCTCGAGGCTGCGGTCGATCGACACGCGCAGGTCGTCGGAAGGATCGACAGCACGCTTGGCCTTCAGCCGCGAGCGATAGAAATCCGAAACACCGATCAGGACTTCGCTGACGGATGCGCTGGCCGCCGGCTTCAATTGGCCGCGCTCCTTCTGCAGCATCAGAACGTTGAAACCGAGACGGACATCGGCATAACCATCGACCTTCTTCAGCTCGCGGTCTTCGATACTTGCAAGGCGCGGCACGAGCTGGCCCAAGCGGTCCAGAATACGGCCGGACAGACGCTCATGATCGGCGCGGCGAATACCGGCAGCAGTTTCGGCGAGATCGGTCCAGCCGGCCCGCACCAACCGCCAGGCGGCGAACTCGGCGCCGAACGGACGGGTCAGCAGGGTCCAGACCAGAGCGAAGCCGACGCCCGCCAGAGCCGCGACCGCACTATTGGCGAAGGCGCCGAAATCAGCGGTATAGCGGTCCTGCAGCGCGATGAAGGTCGCGCCGTTCACCGCCAGCAGCATGGCGAGCATGTTGGTCTGCGGCCGCGGGATCAACAGGCCCATCACCAGGAAGGGCGGTGCGAAGACCAGCACCAGCATCTCGAAGCCGGAGATCGACGGCAATACGCCGAAGATATAGACGCTGGCGATAATCAGGCTCACGGCGCACCAGACGAACATCGAGGTGATGAAGGGTGCGGGCCGATCGAGCGCGGCGAAAAACGAACAGGCGACGGCGGCCATGGTGACAAAACCGGCTCCGTCCTGCCAACCGGAATAGATCCAGAAGAAGCAGGCAACGGCGATGCCGACGACGACTGCGCTGGCCGAGAAGGCCAACAGCGCATAGTCAAAGTGCCTGATGTGTCCAACGACGTTGCGATGGCGGAAAGCGGGGCGCCATGTGCCGACCTGCTGCCCGGAGACGATCTGGTCGCGCAGCGTCAGGCAATCCTGCCAGAGATCGACGATCTCCTTCAAGCGATCCAGCGCACTCGACCGGACGAGATCATCCCAGCCGAGATCAATGCCGTTCTGCTGCAGTTCCTCGATCTTCTTCGACAAGATATTGGCCGTATCATCGGCCTTGCCGCGACCACCCTGCCCCAACCAATCGGCAACATCGTTCAGGACTGCAACCAGCTCCTGCGGCAACGGCTTTTCGCCGGCCTTCAGCGCATGCAGGCGATCGGCAAGAGAGGAGAAGAGCGGCAGCAGCATCAACAAGCGGCCGCGCAGCTCGCGGGAATGCCTGACGATGTCACGGCTGCCCGCATCATATTTGAGCTGGCTGATGACGAGGTCGAGACCGGTCACATCCGAGGCAAGCTTCTGGCGCTTCAGCGGCGTAGCGGGAGAAGCGCCCTCGCCGCGCAGGATTTCATCGGCCCAGGTGCCTGCGTCATCCAGCCAGGAACCGATGCGCTGGCCGAGCGTGGTGCCGACGCTGCTCGGAAAGACGATGGCGCTGACGATGCTCGCGCAGACGATACCGATGATGATCTCCTCGGAACGGGAAAGCGCGACATCGAATACGGTTTCCGGCGCGCCGACGGTCGGAAGCGCGATCAGCGGCAGCGAATAGCCGGCGAGCATGAAGACATAGCTGCGCGAGGTGCGGTCGAGCATCGAGATGAACAGCAAGGTGCCGGTCCAGAGCGCGACGACGACGGAGAGTAGTTCCGGCGCATTGACGAAGAGCGGCACAAGGATCACCGATGCGGTGGCACCGATGAGCGTGCCGAGCGCGCGATAGAGCCCCTTCGAGCTGGTCGCGCCAGCGAGGGGATTGGCGACCACGTAGACGGCGGCCATCGCCCAGTAGGGACGCGGCAGGTCCAGCGACAGCGCGATGAACAGCGCCATGATCGCGGCAATGAAGGCTTTGACGGAAAACAGCCAGTCGCGCCAGGATGGAATGCTCATTAGACCTTCTCCGGCTCCTGCTCGGCAGCCACGGCCTTCCACGTCTCGAACTCTTCGAAGGCCTTCAGAACGCGGACGGCAGCTTCGAGATCGGCCGGGTCCACATTGGCGAGGATGTTTCCACGCAGTTCGTCGAGAGCATCTTCCATGCGCGCGGCCAGAACTTCGCCTTCCGGCGTCAGCCACAGGCCCTTCGCACGCCGATCCGTCGGATCATCCTTGCGGACGACAAGATCCATGCTTTCGAGCTGATCGAGCAACCGGACCAGCGACGGACCTTCGATGCCGACATAGGTGGCGAGAACCACTTGCCGCACACCTCCTCCCAGACGGCCAATCCAAAGCAGCGGCGCAGCCGCAGCTTCCGATATGCCATAGGAGCTCAGCGCGAGATCCACGACCCGTCGCCATTGGCGGCCGGTTGTGAGCAGATTGGCGGTGAATATGCGTTGTAGGGAGATTAACGGCTTCATGGAAATCTATTAGCACCAAATTAATTAGGATTCAAATTATTATAATCCAACTTTCCACCTGATATCGGAAATGCAGCCATGCATTCAGTGAATGGACACCGCCGCGCGGATCGTCTTTGGCTAGTCGACACCGCTTAGATAGGAGCAGATCATTCTAACCAGCTCCTGCTTCAGCTCCGGCGAGCCCAGCACACGCTTTCGCGCGCCGCTATGAATCACACCCTCCACCGCGCCGGATAGCAGCTGCGCGAGAACGCCGTCTGTGGGACCTTCGCGGCCGCTGCGATGCGCAGCCACAAAATCCGTGTAGTGATTTTGATACTCGGCCAAGAAAGCATCATGGGCCAATCTCGAACCATCATGCCCCGGCGCCTCATCCAGAAGCACTCTGTGCAGCTCGGGATTGATGTTGTGAGCATCGATCATGCCTTCAACGAGAGCTTCTGCGCGCTGCGGCAATGGCAGATCGCCGGCCATCGCCTTCCGCATGACGGCCAGAACGTCATCGAAGTGGCGGCGCCTGATGGCTTCGACCAAGGAAAGCTTGTCGGGAAAATATTGATAGAGAGAACCGATGCTGACGCCGGCAACTGTCGCGACGGCGTTTGTCGTAAATCCAGCCCATCCGCGATCTTCCAAAATGCGAGCACCCGACTCGATGATGGCATCCACCGTAGCGCGCGAACGCGCTTGGCTAGGCTCCTTTCGCATCGGAGTATCGGACTTTCTAATGCGAGTAGACATGCGCTCCCTGCTCCTCGAAAATATGAACACATTACTCGCATTTTCCGGGCTAACAAAAAGGGATTTCTCGTGAGCGAACTGTCGTTGCTGCATACTCTTTTCAGCTATCAGGCCTGGGCCAATGAGGAGCTGCTCGATAGCCTCGGCGATCTCGACCCCGTGCGGTATGGCAAGGCGCGCCACGCCTCCATCCGCCTGATGAACCACTCCCTGGTCGTCGGGCGAATATTTGCGGCCCATCTTACCGCACAGAACCATGGCTTCACCGCCGACAATACGCCCGACACGCCGTCCCTGTCAGAGCTTCGCGCCGCGGTGACCGCATCGGATCAGTGGTACCTGAAATATCTAGAAACGGTCACTCCCGACCTCTTGTCTGAAGCTCTGCCGTTTGTCTTCACCGACGGCGACAAGGGCTGCATGTCACGCCAGGAGATGCTCCTCCACGTCGTCACGCATGGAGGCTATCACCGGGGCGAGATCGGTAGGTTGCTGGCGCAGCTTTCCATTACGCCACCCTGGGATACGCTCGCGGTTCATCTTCACCGAACCGAGCCTTCGCGGCGGCAGGCGGTGGCTGCCGAATAGTGGAAGCTTGTAGTCCACTTGATTTCAAGAGGCCGGATGATCGCTCATTCGGCTTTTTCCAAGCAGCGCCTGGCCGCCAAATACGCCTCAACTATCAAGCTTGGCGCTTCGTCCTCGACAGGACGCAATCAAGCAGCAAAGCTCCTGCTATCCCTGCGGTATAAGCCACGATGTTCCAGAGCGAAAACACCCTTCCCAGCAACAGGGCTCCCGCAGTGGTCAATCGAAAGGTGTCCAGAGCGGGCGTATGCCAAAGCCTGAAGAATTCGACAGCCACGGCCACGATCAGCGCGATAGAGGCTATCCTGAAAGGCCTGCCAGTGACGAATATCGTGGCCAGAAGGCAATAGACCATCGCTCCCCACAATATCGAACCGCCATATTTGACGACTGCGAAAGGGAAACCGGCTGCGTATCCAAATTGCCGGAGCGCGAGGCCGCTGGCGATGGTCAGCAATAGCGCCAGAAACAGCGAAATCCTTCTGCGCATGAATTGTCGCTGCATGTTCAATCGCCATCCCTACAACCGAAGAGCACGAGCCGCCGAGCGACGCAGCCTTCGACAAACCTCCAAACGCCAAAAGGCCGGATGATCGCTCATCCGGCCCTGGATCTTTTACCCGAAGCTAGCCTTAAGCGGCTGCAGCTTCTTCCTCGGCAGCAACGCGAGCCTTGTCGGCTGCGCCCTTGGCAGAGGTGTCGCGATCAACGAATTCGACGACTGCGAGAGCGGCGTTGTCGCCCTGGCGGAAGCCAGCCTTCATGATACGCAGGTAGCCGCCGTTGCGGGTGGCGTAACGCGTTGCGATCGCATCGAACAGCTTGGCGACGACAACAGCGTCGCGGATCTGCGAGATGGCCTGACGACGAGCGTGCAGGTCGCCGCGCTTGCCGAGGGTTACCAGCTTCTCAACGATCGGGCGAATTTCCTTCGCCTTCGGGAGAGTAGTGACGATCTGCTCATGGGTGATGAGCGAAGCAGCCATGTTGGCGAACATCGCCTTACGGTGGCTAGCGGTTCTATTCAGCTTGCGGCCGGCTTTACCGTGGCGCATTGCTATTCTCCTTCACTTGCAGGCATCCGTCGCCTGCCGTTTGAAACGTTAGTATTGGTCTTCGTATCGCTTGGCGAGATCTTCGATGTTCTCGGGCGGCCATGCCGGCACTTCCATGCCGAGGTGCAGGCCCATGGAAGCGAGAACTTCCTTGATTTCGTTCAGCGACTTGCGACCAAAATTCGGCGTGCGGAGCATTTCTGCTTCGGTCTTCTGAATGAGGTCGCCGATGTAGACGATGTTGTCGTTCTTCAGGCAGTTTGCCGAACGAACGGACAGTTCGAGCTCGTCCACCTTCTTGAGGAGCGCCGGGTTGAAAGCGAGTTCGGTAACTGCTTCCTCTTCGGTTTCCTTCTGCGGCTCGTCGAAGTTGACGAACACGCCAAGCTGATCCTGCAGGATGCGCGCCGCGAAAGCGACAGCATCTTCACCGCTGATCGAACCATCGGTTTCGAGCGACATGCTCAGCTTGTCGTAGTCGAGAACCTGTCCTTCGCGGGTATTTTCAACCTTGTAGGACACCTTCTTGACCGGCGAATAGAGGCTGTCGACCGGGATGAGACCGATCGGCGCATCTTCCGCACGATTGCGTTCGGCCGGGACATAGCCCTTGCCGTTATTGACGGTGAATTCCATGCGGATTTCGGCGCCCTCGTCGAGCGTGCAGATGACATGCTCGGGGTTGAGGATTTCGATATCGCCGACCGTCTGGATGTCGCCAGCCGTTACAACGCCTGGGCCCTGCTTGCGCACGACCATGCGCTTGGCATCATCGCCATCCATCTTGATGGCGATTTCCTTGATGTTCAGCACGATGTCCGTCACGTCTTCCCGGACGCCCGGGATAGAGGAGAACTCATGCAGCACGCCGTCGATCTGCACGGCCGTTACAGCGGCACCGCGCAGAGAGGACAGCAGCACGCGACGCAGCGCGTTGCCGAGGGTGAGACCAAAGCCACGCTCCAGCGGTTCGGCCACGAGCGTCGCCTTGGTGCGGCCGCTCGAGGTGAACTCGACCTTGTTGGGCTTGATCAGTTCCTGCCAGTTTTTCTGAATCATGTTTTTGCCTTCCGTTCGTTGCCACCATCCAATCGTGGCAACCGAGCTTGAGTAACACCAAGCCGGGCGCATCTACCCCGGCCGGTGTCGTGAGTGGCGATGATCAGACGCGACGCTTCTTGCGCGGGCGGCAACCATTGTGCGGGATCGGGGTCACATCGCGGATCGACGTGATCATGAAACCAGCAGCCTGGAGGGCGCGCAGAGCGGATTCACGACCGGAGCCCGGACCGCAAACTTCAACTTCGAGCGACTTCATGCCGTGTTCCTGAGCCTTCTTGGCGCAGTCTTCGGCAGCGATCTGGGCAGCGAACGGGGTCGACTTGCGCGAACCCTTGAAGCCCTTGGCACCAGCGGACGACCAGGCAATGGCGTTGCCCTGTGCGTCGGTGATGGTGATCATCGTGTTGTTGAAGGTCGAGTTGACGTGTGCGACGCCCGACGTGATATTCTTGCGCTCGCGACGGCGAACGCGGACGGCTTCCTTGGCCATGTTAGTCCTTTCTTGGATCTCTGCACCGCCGTAATCCCAGCGGCTACACCGGAGTGACGCTCATGGAGCCCCACTCCAAACTCAAAAGAGGCCGGCGGACCGCCAGCCTCCCACTTCCGGTTTCCCGGAAATTACTTCTTCTTACCAGCGATCGCCTTTGCCGGACCCTTGCGGGTGCGGGCATTGGTGTGCGTGCGCTGGCCGCGAACCGGCAGGCCGCGACGATGACGCAGGCCACGGTAAGAACCAAGGTCCATCAGACGCTTGATGTTCATCGCGGTTTCGCGACGCAGATCACCTTCGACCTGATAGTCACGGTCGATGGTTTCGCGGATCTGCAGAACTTCAGCATCCGTCAACTGGTTGACGCGACGCTCGGCCGGAATACCGACCTTCTCGCAGATTTCCTGTGCAAACTTCGGTCCGATCCCGTGAATATAGCGAAGCGCAATAACTACGCGCTTTGCAGTCGGGATGTTGACGCCAGCGATACGAGCCACGCCTGTTCTCCTTGCATTCCTTTTGCCTTGGCAAAGGGTCTTGTTATGCAGCCCGGGAGCTGCTTGTTCGATGTGCATCCGCCACATGTCAAAACGACCGTGCTCGGACTTCCCGTTGGAAATCCGCGCCGATCGCATAGCATGTCGCGAGTTGGCGCGGTGTTTAGCGGAATCAGTGCAAAAAAGCAACCGCCCCCGGCTAGTTTATTTTAAGCTACTTAAAGCCTGGCCAGGATAGCTTCGATGCTATCGGTCACATGCTCGATATCGGCCATGCCGTCGATGCTCTGCAACTTGCCCTTGGCGTAGTAGTAACCGATCAGCGGCGAGGTCTCCTTGTAGTAGACCTGAAGGCGCGTCGCCATCGTTTCGGCATTGTCATCCGGCCGGCGCTTGAAATGCGTCGAGCCGCACTTGTCGCAGACACCCGCCGTTGCAGGAACCTTGTCAGTGTCATGATATACGCTGCCGCAGTTCGAGCAGGAATAGCGACCGGAAACGCGGCGAATCAGCTCCGCATCGTCGACCTTCAGCTCGATGACGACGGAAAGCTCCAGCCCCTTCGCCTTGAGCATCTGCTCGGTGGCATCTGCCTGTACCAAAGTACGCGGGAAGCCGTCGAGGATGAACCCATTGGCACAATCCGGCTGATCGATACGCTCCGAGACGATGGCATTGACGATCTCGTCGGAGACAAGCTTGCCCGCATCCATGACGGCCTTGGCGCGCTTGCCGACTTCCGTCCCCGCGCTTACCGCGGCTCGCAGCATATCGCCTGTGGAAAGCTGCGGAATGCCGTACTTGTCCACGATACGCTGGGCCTGGGTCCCCTTACCTGCACCCGGTGGCCCTAAAAGTATGAGTCTCATCGCCCCCTCTTTCCTCCACGCAACTTCGATTTCTTGATCAGGCCTTCATATTGCTGTGCGATCAGGTGACCCTGAATCTGCGCCACCGTATCCAGCGTTACGCTAACCACGATCAGAAGCGAAGTACCACCCAGAGACAAGGGAATACCGGTCTGGGACACGAGAATTTCGGGCAGGATGCAGACGAAGACGAGATAGATCGCGCCGATGACCGTAATGCGGGTCAGCACATAATCGATATATTCGGCGGTGCGCTCACCCGGACGGATGCCCGGAATGAAGCCGCCATGCTTCTTCAGATTGTCGGCCGTGTCCTTCGGATTGAAGACCAGCGCCGTGTAGAAGAAGGCGAAGAAAGCGATCAGAGCGCCGTAAAACACCATATAGACGGGCTGGCCGTGACCAAGCGCCGCAACGATCGAGGTAACCCAGGTCGGAAGCGCCGTGTTGTTGCCGAGACCGGCGACAGTTGCCGGCAGCAGAAGCAGCGACGATGCGAAGATTGCCGGAATGACGCCCGAGGTGTTGAGTTTCAGCGGCAGGTGCGACGTATCGCCCTGGAACATGCGGGTGCCGACCTGGCGCTTCGGATACTGGATCAGCAGACGACGCTGCGCGCGCTCGACGAACACGATGAGCGCAATGACCAGGACGGCAACGACGAGAACGGCGAGAATGAGGCCCGTCGAAAGCGCACCGGTACGGCCGAGTTCGAGCGTGCCGGCCAGAGCGGTCGGGAGACCGGCGGCAATGCCGGCAAAGATGATCAGCGAGATACCGTTGCCGATACCGCGCGACGTCACCTGCTCGCCGAGCCACATCAGGAACATCGTGCCGCCGAGCAGCGTTATGACGGTGGAAATGCGGAAGAACCAGCCCGGATCGACTACAACGCCATTGCCATGCTCAAGGCCAATCGCAATGCCATAGGCCTGCAATGCGCCAAGCAGCACGGTGCCGTAACGGGTGTACTGGTTGATGATCTTGCGGCCCTGCTCGCCTTCCTTCTTCAGGTTTTCGAGCGACGGGACGACTGACGTCATCAGCTGGACGATGATCGAGGCCGAAATATAAGGCATGATTCCGAGCGCGAAAATCGCCATGCGCTGTACAGCGCCGCCCGAGAACATGTTGAAGAGGCCGAGAATGCCGCCCGACTGGTTGTGGAAAGCCTGGGCATAAGCGGCCGGATTGAGGCCGGGGAGCGGAATATGAGTACCGAGCCGGTAAACGAGGAGAGCGCCGAGCGTAAACCACAGGCGCTTCTTGAGATCCTCGGCCTTGGCAAAGGTCGAAAAATTGAGATTGGACGCCAATTGTTCCGCTGCAGAAGCCATGCAAATCTCCGCATTACCAATTCCGGCATAATCGGCCGGGTCCGGAATCAGTAAATAAATTGTTTAAAAGCCGGGCTTCGGACGGATTGCGGTGCAATCGGACGCCTCACCCTTGGTTCCCGTTATCAACCGGAAGGACACTGCCGCATCGTTCAGGTTCGTGAGGCTCACATATGGGAGCAAAATCGCCCGAAGTGAAGCACCTCGGGCGATTATTGATCATATTATTCTGCGACAGAAGCGAGCAGCTTAACGGAGCCGCCGGCCTTCTCGATCTTTTCAACAGCCGACTTGGATGCGCCTGCAACTTCAAGCGTAACCTTTGCCTTCAGTTCGCCGTCCGAGAGAACCCGAACGCCGTCCTTGACGCGGCGAATCACGCCGGCGGCCTTGAGGGCAGCAGCATCGATGGTGTTCTTGGCATCGAGCTTGCCGGCATCGACGGCAGCCTGGATGCGCTCCAGCGATACGACAACGTAATCGGCAGCGAAGATGTTGGTGAAGCCGCGCTTCGGCAGACGACGATAGATGGGCATCTGACCACCTTCGAAGCCGTTGATCGCAACACCCGAACGGGACTTCTGACCCTTCACACCACGGCCACCGGTCTTACCGGAGCCGGAGCCGATGCCGCGGCCGAGGCGCTTGCGGCTGTGGGTCGAACCTTCGTTATCCTTGATCTCATTCAGTTTCATAGCGAATTACCTCCGGCTCACTTCTCGTCGACGATGCGAACGAGATGCTGGACAGCACGGATCATGCCACGAACAGCCGGGGTATCTTCCAGCGTGCGGCGACGGTGCATCTTGTTCAGTCCGAGACCGATCAGCGTCTTCTGCTGAACATCCGGACGGCGGATCGGGCTGCCAACCTGCTCGACCGTAACGGTCGCCTTGGCTTCAGCCTTCTTGGTCGTCTTGGCCATAGGTCAAACTCCCTTATTCTTCGGCGGCGTTGCCCGAAGCAGCGCGACGAGCCTGCAGAGTGGCATACTTGATGCCGCGCTGAGCTGCGATGTCCTTCGGGTGAACCTGGTGCTTCAGGGCGTCGAACGTGGCGCGAACCATGTTGTACGGGTTCGACGAACCGGTCGACTTGGCAACGACGTCATGAACGCCGAGCGTTTCGAAAACGGCGCGCATCGGGCCGCCGGCGATGATACCGGTACCGACCTTGGCCGAGCGCAGCAGAACCTTGCCGGCGCCATGGCGGCCATGGACGTCGTGATGCAGCGTACGGCCGTCACGCAGCGGTACAAAGATCATGTCGCGCTTGGCGCTTTCAGTGGCCTTGCGGATCGCTTCCGGCACTTCGCGTGCCTTGCCGTGACCGAAGCCAACGCGGCCCTTCTGGTCACCGACAACAACGAGAGCGGCGAAACCGAAACGGCGGCCACCCTTTACAACCTTGGCGACGCGGTTGATCGCGACCAGCTTGTCGACGAATTCGCTATCGCGCTCGTCACGGCTCTGACGGTCATCCCGCGAGCCCCTCTTTTCCTGTGCCATTGTCCTCTTCCTTTTTCTTTTCCGGGTGCAATCGGCAAACAATAAAGACCGCATGCCTTCCCCTTGAGGGGAAACTTGCGGTCCGGTGAATATCCGGCCGGCGCTTATAAGCTACCGGCCGGAAACGTGATCAGAAGGTCAGGCCGCCTTCACGGGCTGCATCGGCCAGAGCCTTGATGCGGCCGTGATAGATGAAGGCGCCGCGGTCAAACACGACTTCCTTGACGCCGGCCTTGGAGGCGCGCTCTGCAACGAGCTTGCCAACGAGGGCTGCGGCGGCGGTGTCGGCACCGGTCTTCAGAGAACCGCGCAGATCCTTATCGAGGGTGGAGGCGGACGCAAGCGTCTTGCCGGCCACATCATCGATGACCTGGGCGTAGATGTTCTTCGACGAGCGATGAACCGACAGGCGCGGACGGCCATTGGCCACCGACTTGATTTGACGGCGCACGCGGTTGGCACGACGTGCAAGTGCTTCTTTCCTGCTAGCCATTTCGCGTGATCCTTACTTCTTCTTGCCTTCTTTGCGGACGATCCGCTCGCCGGCATACTTAACACCCTTGCCCTTGTAGGGCTCAGGACCGCGATATTCGCGGATTTCAGCGGCAACCTGGCCGACCTGCTGCTTGTTGATGCCGGTGACGACGATTTCCGTCGGCTTCGGCACAGCGATCGTGATGCCTTCCGGCGGCACATAAATCACGTCGTGGCTGAAACCGAGCGCGAGCTGCAGGTTCTTGCCCTGCAGGGCGGCACGGTAGCCGACGCCGTTGATTTCGAGCTTCCGCTCGTAGCCGTCCTTAACACCCTTCAGGATGTTCTCGACCATCGTGCGGGACATGCCCCACTTTGAGCGAGCATCCTTGGAGTCGTTAAGCGGCGTTACGACGATTGCATTGTTTTCCAGCTTGAGACCGATTTCGTCGTTAGCGACGAAAAACAGCTCGCCCTTAGGGCCCTTGGCAGTCACTTTTTGGCCATCAACCGAGGCCGTGATCCCTGCAGGCACCTGAACGGGCTTCTTACCGATACGAGACATTTTTTCAAACCTGTCTGTTTCGAAGGAGATCCCTGTTCGATCTTAGAAGACCGAGCAGAGAACCTCACCACCAACATTCTGTTCACGAGCCTGGTGATCAGCCATCACACCCTTCGGAGTCGAAAGGATAGTGATGCCGAGACCGTTCGCGACCTGCGGAATGGACTTAACCGAGACATAAACTCGGCGGCCCGGCTTAGACACGCGGCCGATCTCACGGATCACCGATGTGCCTTCGTAGTACTTCAGCTCGATGCTGAGCTCAGACTTGCCGTTGCCGAAATCGACGACGGAGTAGCCACGGATATAGCCTTCAGCCTGGAGCACATCGAGAACGCGTGCACGGAGCTTGGAAGCAGGCGTCGAAACCGACGACTTGCGGCGCGAAGCGCCATTGCGGATGCGGGTGAGCATATCGCCCAAAGGATCAGTCATGGTCATCTAATCTGCTCCTTACCAGCTCGACTTGACGATGCCCGGCACCTTGCCGAGGTTGCCGAGTTCACGCAGCGCGATACGCGACATGCGCAGTTTGCGGTAGTACGCGCGCGGACGGCCCGAAACTTCGCAACGGTTGCGAATACGGGTCTTCGATCCATCGCGCGGGAGCGATGCCAGCTTCAGAGTGGCCTTGAACCGGTCTTCGATCGAGAGAGACTGGTTCATGATGATTGCCTTGAGAGCAGCCCGCTTCGCGGCCTGGTTGGCAACCGTATTGCGGCGGCGCTTGTTCTTTTCAACTGCGCTTGTCTTCGCCATATCAGGGTTCCTTTTCTACGCTCGTCGTTACGGTTATTGACGGAACGGGAAGTTGAACTCTTTCAGAAGAGCCCGCGCTTCGTCGTCGGTCGTCGCCGTCGTGCAAACGATGATGTCCATGCCCCACATCTGATCAACCTTGTCGTAGTTGATCTCAGGGAACACAATGTGTTCCTTGATGCCCATGGCGAAATTGCCACGACCGTCAAAGCTCTTCGGGTTCAGGCCGCGGAAGTCGCGAACGCGCGGAAGCGCGATGTTGACCAGGCGATCCAGGAACTCGTACATGCGGGCGCCGCGCAGGGTGACCTTTGCGCCGATCGGCATGTTTTCGCGGACCTTGAAGCCAGCGATGGAGTTGCGTGCGCGCGTGATGACCGGCTTCTGACCAGCGATCGCCGCGAGATCGGCAGCAGCAACAGTCGGCTTCTTCGAATCAGCCGTTGCTTCGCCGACGCCCATGTTGATCACGATCTTGTCCAGCTTCGGGATCTGCATCTCGTTGGCGTAGGAGAACTGCTCCTGCATGGCCGCACGGATGCGGGCGACGTATTCCTTCTTGAGCCGCGGCTCGTACTTTGCCTCAGCCATCGATCACTTCTCCAGAGGTCTTGGCCACACGGACCTTCTTGCCATCCACAACCTTGAAACCGACGCGGGTCGGCTTGCCGTCCTTGTCGACGATCGCGATGTTGGACAGGTGAAGCGGGGCTTCCTTGCTGATGATGCCGGCTTCCTGGGTCTGCGTCTGGCGCTGATGGCGCTTGATGACGTTGACGCCACGAACGACCGCGCGGTCTTCCTTCGGCAGCACTTGAACAACTTCTCCGGTGCGGCCCTTGTCCTTACCGGTCAATACGACGACCTTGTCGCCTTTACGGATCTTCTGCATCGCTCCGCTCCTTACAGTACTTCTGGAGCCAGCGAGATGATCTTCATGTGGTTCTTGGCGCGAAGTTCGCGCGGAACCGGTCCGAAGATACGGGTGCCGATCGGCTCTTTCTTGTTGTCGATGAGGACTGCTGCGTTGGTATCGAAGCGGATGACGCTGCCATCCGGACGACGGATGTCCTTGGCGGTACGAACGACCACCGCCTTCATCACGTCACCCTTCTTCACACGGCCGCGCGGGATAGCTTCCTTGATCGAAACGACGATAACGTCGCCGATCGAGGCATACTTGCGCTTCGAGCCGCCCAGCACCTTGATGCACATGACACGACGTGCGCCGGAATTATCCGCCACGTCGAGGTTTGTTTGCATCTGAATCATGTCAGGTCGCCTTCTTGTTGTTACCGGAATGGTTGGGTCAGCCGACCCCCTACCCCGGCTTATGAACTAGTCTCTTGTCTGATTTCGCGGCATCAGGGACCCATCAGGATCGCCATTGCCAGTCATCATTAAAGCAAAAGAACGCCCGTAATCGAGCGTCCTGCTTCCAAGCTCGTGCTTCATACAGATATTTCGCCCAAGCGCAAGGGCCTGAGCGAAATTCTGTTACTTGGACTGGGCGGAAACGACCGTCCAGGTCTTGTCCTTGGAAATCGGCGCGCATTCCTCGATGGAAACGACGTCGCCGACCTTGTACTGATTGTTCTCGTCGTGAGCCTTGTACTTCTTGGAACGACGAACAGTCTTCTGGAGCAGAGGGTGAGCGAAACGACGCTCAACGCGAACCACTACTGTCTTCTCGTTCTTGTCGCTGACCACGACGCCCTGCAGAATGCGCTTCGGCATGTTATTTTTCCTTTAGGCCTTTGCCTCTGCCGCCTTCTGGCGGGCAATGGTTTTTATGCGAGCGATGTCCTTGCGGACTTCGTTGATGCGCGAGGACTTTTCAAGCTGGCCGGTCGCCTTCTGAAAGCGCAGGTTGAACTGCTCCTTCTTCAGCTTGGCAAGCTCGTCCTTGAGTTGGTCGGCGCTCAGGGCGCGAACATCTGCGGCTTTCATGAGCTTCTTCCTTACTCTGCAATGCGCTGCACGAAGCGCGTCTTGACCGAGAGCTTGGCGGAGCCGAGGCGCAGAGCCTCACGAGCGATTTCTTCGCTCACACCATCGATCTCGAACATCATACGGCCGGGCTTGACCTTGCATGCCCAGTATTCGACGGAGCCCTTACCTTTACCCATGCGGACTTCGGTAGGCTTTTTGGTTACCGGAACATCCGGGAACACGCGGATCCATACACGGCCGGCACGCTTCATATAGCGCGTGATCGCGCGGCGAGCCGCTTCGATTTCGCGAGCGTTGACGCGGTTAGGTTCCTGCGCCTTCAGACCGAATTCACCGAACGCAAGGTCAGAGCCACCCTTGGCGATGCCCTTGATGCGACCCTTGAATTGCTTACGGTACTTCGTACGCTTTGGCTGCAACATTTTCTTATTCTCCGAACTTATCTGCCACGTACGCTATCAAGCGTTGTCGCGGCGACGGTCTCTATCGCGATCGCGGCTAGCCGGACCCTGGGCGTCGCCCTCGAGCGCACGGCGTTCGGAGGCCATCGGATCGTGCTCAAGGATTTCGCCCTTGAAGATCCAAACCTTGATGCCGCAGATGCCGAAAGCGGTTTCTGCTTCAGCCGTACCGTAGTCGATGTCGGCGCGCAGCGTATGCAGCGGCACACGGCCTTCGCGGTACCATTCCGTACGAGCGATTTCAGCGCCGCCGAGACGACCTGCGCAGGTGATCTTGATGCCTTCGGCGCCAAGACGCATCGCGGACTGAACGGCACGCTTCATGGCGCGACGGAACGCAACACGGCGCTCGAGCTGCTGAGCGATCGACTGGGCAACCAGCGTCGCGTCGATTTCCGGCTTGCGAACTTCAACGATGTTGAGGTGCGTTTCGGAATTCGTCATGTCCGACAGCTTCTTGCGGAGCTTGTCGATGTCAGCGCCCTTCTTGCCGATGATCAGGCCCGGACGAGCCGAGTGGATCGTGACGCGGCACTTCTTGTGCGGACGCTCGATAACCACCTTCGAGATACCAGCCTGCTTCAGTTCGTTCATGACGAACTTGCGCATCTTCAGGTCTTCGTGAAGAAGCTGACCGTACTCGGCATTGTCCGCAAACCAGCGGCTATCCCAGGTACGGTTGATGCCAAGACGAAAACCGATCGGATTGATTTTCTGACCCATTATGCGGCCTCCTCTTGAGCTTCAACTTCACGAACGACGATCGTCAGGTGCGCGAACGGACGTTCGATGCGAGACGCACGGCCACGGCCACGGGCGTGGAAACGCTTCATGACGATCGACTTGCCGACGTAAGCTTCCGCTACGACCAGCGAGTCAACGTCGAGATCGTGGTTGTTTTCTGCGTTGGCGATCGCGGATTCGAGCGTCTTCTTCACGGCGCCAGCGATGCGCTTGCGCGAGAATTCCAGCTCTGCGAGCGCGCGATCAACCTTCTTGCCGCGGATCGACGCCGCGACCAGGTTGAGCTTCTGCGGGCTGACACGGAGCGTGCGCGCAACTGCCTGCGCTTCATTGTCCTTCAGCCGGCGTTCGGTTTTTGCCTTGCCCATTGTTACTTCCTCTTCGCCTTCTTGTCCGCACCGTGACCATAGTAGGTACGGGTCGGGGCGAACTCGCCGAACTTGTGCCCGACCATGTCTTCATTGACGCTGACCGGAATATGCTTGCTGCCGTTGTAAACACCAAAGGTGAGACCAACGAACTGCGGCATGATGGTGGAGCGACGGCTCCACATCTTGATTACTTCGCTACGTCCGCCTTCGCGCACCTTCTCAGCTTTCTTGAGAAGATAGCCGTCAACAAACGGACCTTTCCATACTGAACGAGCCACTTGAGACTTCCTCTCTTACTTCTTGCGCTGATGGCGCGAGCGCATGATCATCTTGTCGGTCGACTTGTTCGACCGCGTACGCTTGCCCTTGGTCGGCTTGCCCCATGGGGTCACCGGATGGCGACCACCGGAGGTGCGGCCTTCACCACCGCCGTGCGGATGGTCAACCGGGTTCATGACAACGCCGCGGTTATGCGGCTTCTTGCCACGCCAACGCGAACGACCGGCCTTACCGTCGTTGATGTTGGCATGATCCGGGTTCGAAACCGCACCGATCGTTGCGAGGCAGGTGCCATGCACGAGGCGCTGTTCGCCGGAGTTCAGGCGAAGGATCGCCATACCCTGGTCACGACCAACGAGCTGCGCGTAGGAACCGGCGGAGCGAGCGATCTGACCGCCCTTGCCCGGCTTCATTTCCACGTTGTGGATGATGGAGCCGACCGGAATGAACTGCAGCGGCATGGTGTTGCCGGGCTTCACGTCAACAGCCTTTTCCGAAGCAATGACCTTGTCGCCGGAAGCGAGACGCTGTGGAGCGATGATGTAGGCCAGTTCGCCGTCCGTGTACTTCACCAGAGCGATGTAAGCGGTACGGTTCGGGTCGTATTCGATGCGCTCGACAGTTCCCTCAACGTCGAACTTGCGACGCTTGAAATCGACCAGACGATAGCTGCGCTTGTGACCGCCACCCTGGAACCGCACGGTGATGCGGCCGGTGTTGTTGCGGCCGCCCTTCGAAGTCAGACCTTCCGTCAGCGTCTTGACCGGCTTGCCCTTGTAGAGCGAGGAGCGATCGACGATGACCAGCTGACGCTGGCTCGGGGTCGTCGGATTGAATGTTTTCAATGCCATTTTCTTATTCCTCAGAGACCGGTGGAGACGTCGATCGACTGGCCTTCGGCGAGCGTCACGATAGCCTTCTTCACGTCCTTCTGCTTGCCGACGAGACCTTTGAACCGCTTGGTCTTGCCCAGGCGCAGCAGGGTGTTGACGGCCGTAACCTTGACGCCGAACAGCGCTTCGACGGCAGCCTTGATTTCAGGCTTCGTCGCGGTCTTGGCAACGTTGAAAACAACCTGGTTATTGTCCGAAAGCAGAGTGGACTTTTCGGTGATCGCAGGAGAAACGATCACATCGTAATGGCGAAGATCCGTCACTTGAATCGCTCCTCTAGAGCTTCAACTGCGGCCTTGGACAGGACGAGCTTGCCACGGCGCAGGATGTCGTAAACGTTGATGCCCTGAACCGGCAGAACATCGATGTTCGGGATGTTCTGGGCTGCGAGCTTGAAGTTGTTGTCGAGTTCGGCACCGCCGATGAACAACGCGTTGGTCAGGCCGAGCGTCTCGAAAGTGCTGGCCAGAGCCTTGGTCTTAGCGTCGGCTGCAATCAGGCTATCGATGACGATAACGTCTTCGGACTTCAGCTTGGCAGACAGAGCGTGACGCAGGCCGAGGGCGCGAACCTTCTTCGGCAGATCATGCTCGTGGCTGCGAGTGACCGGGCCGTGAGCCTTACCACCGCCGCGGAACTGCGGAGCGCGAGCCGAATGGTGACGAGCGCGGCCCGTACCCTTCTGCTTGTACATCTTGGCACCGGTGCGCCAAACGTCGGCGCGGCCCTTTGCCTGATGCGTGCCCTGCTGCTTCTTGGCAAGCTGCCAGCGAATGACGCGGGCGAGAATGTCTTCACGCGGCTCCAGGCCGAAAATCGCGTCAGAAAGGGAAACCTTCCCAGCGTCTTTGCCCTCGAGGGTCTTGACGTTCAATTCCATTGGTTTGGCTCCCTTACTTCGCTGCCGACTTGACGGCATCGCGCACGATGATCCAGGCACCCTTGGAGCCGGGAACCGCGCCCTTGACGAGGATCAGACCGCGATCTTCATCGGTCGATACCACTTCGAGGTTCTGCGTCGTCACGCGCGTCTGGCCCATGTGACCAGCCATCTTCTTGTTCTTGAACACCTTGCCCGGATCCTGGCGCGAGCCGGTCGAACCGTGCGAGCGGTGCGAAACCGACACACCGTGCGTAGCGCGCAGACCGCCGAAGCCGTGACGCTTCATAGCGCCGGCAAAGCCCTTACCGATCGTTGTGCCGGTCACGTCGACGAGCTGGCCTGCCGTAAAGTGAGCAGCCTTGATCTCGGTGCCGACGTCGAGCAGGTTGTCGTCCGTAACACGGAATTCAACGAGCTTGGCCTTGGGCTCAACACTTGCGACGGCGAAATGACCGCGCAGGGCCTTCGTCGTGTTCTTAACTTTAGCCTGGCCGGCACCCAGCTGGACTGCGGTGTAGCCATTCTTTTCAACTGTGCGCTGGGCTACGACCTGGCAGCCATCCAAACGCAGTACGGTTACCGGGACATGCTCGCCGGCGTCGTTATAGACGCGGGTCATTCCCACCTTCTGTGCAATCACACCTGAACGCATCGGTTCAATCCTTCTCACTCAGCTCGAGAACCAGGTCTCAGAGCTTGATCTCAACATCGACACCGGCGGCGAGATCGAGCTTCATCAGCGCGTCTACCGTCTGCGGGGTCGGGTCAACGATGTCGAGAAGGCGCTTATGCGTGCGCATCTCGAACTGCTCGCGGCTCTTCTTGTCGATGTGCGGGGACCGGTTGACCGTGAACTTCTCGATACGGGTCGGAAGCGGAACGGGGCCCCGGACGCTAGCACCGGTGCGCTTCGCCGTCGACACGATCTCGCGCGTGGAAGCATCGAGAATCCGGTGATCGAACGCCTTCAGGCGAATGCGGATATTTTGGCCGTTCATTCGACGTTATCCTTGTGTTTTGTTATCTCGCGTGCCGCTCAAAAAAGGGCACGGATTGTTCTTTTTCCTAAGGCGGACCACCGGTTTCAAAGATCGAGAGGGACGCCGGCTGCGGCATCCCCATCCACTCTTTAGGCCTTTGGGCCCACCTTATTGTTAATTTCATCAGCTGCTTCGTTACCCGAAGCAGAGTGCAAATCGCGCTCGCGCGCCATTTGCAACATTTCCATGTCATAAGCAAGCGGCTACCGCCGCTTGCATCATATTATTGTCATCGAATCGGCCACTCGGATGGAGTGGCCGCCTTCGAATTACTCGACGATGGAGGCAACGATGCCTGCGCCGACGGTACGGCCGCCTTCGCGGATCGCGAAGCGAAGCTTTTCTTCCATCGCAATCGGAACGATCAGCTCAACGGCAACCGTGACGTTGTCGCCCGGCATAACCATTTCCGTGCCTTCCGGAAGCGTCACGATGCCGGTCACGTCCGTCGTGCGGAAGTAGAACTGCGGACGGTAGTTCGTGAAGAACGGCGTATGACGGCCGCCTTCTTCCTTCGTCAGGATGTAGGCTTCGGCCATGAACTTCTTGTGCGGCTTGACGGAGCCCGGCTTGCACAGGATCTGACCACGCTCGACGCCGT
>NZ_JARWKZ010000052.1:0-39867 GCF_050577975.1 Rhizobium sp. BR 315
GGAAGGCGGAAGGCGCCGCCGATCCAGACGTTGAAGGGAGCGGATGCCGCATCCGCATCGCCGCCGGCCGCCCGTATCTGCGACAGGCTGGTCGAGAAGCCGAGCGTCATGCCCTCTTGCGACGGCATCATGCGTGCGGTGATCGGATCGGTCGCCTTGAGCATCTGCCGGCGCTGCAGCAGGCCCGGCAGAACATGATCGCCAACACGATCGAGGTGCCGGGCCTGGACGAAGCCATGCACGAGCCCGTCGATATCCTCGGCAACCTTGCCGGCGTCATAGCTGATATTATAGGTGACCGTGCCGGTGTTGGAGGCTCCGAGCGCGCTGACGAGCTTGTAGCCGACGCGGACCTGGCCGGAATAGGCCGGGTTCGGCGTATAGTGCAGATACCAGCCGACCGGSGTCGCGACGGGGCCGGCCTGCGCCAGCTGACCCTGGATGATCGTCGCGGTGCCGGCATTGGCCGGCTCGACAAAGGCGAGGGCAGCGGCGGTGAACGGACCGCCGGTGGCGCCGCCATTGAGGTAGACGTCAGGCGGCGTCGATCCGGCCGGCACGTTGATGACCTTGTCCAGAACCGTGACGGATCGGCTCTTGACCTTCAGCGTATAGGCGGCCGTTCCTGTGGCGCCATTGCCGTCGCGGACCTGGATGGCAAAACTGTAATCGCCTTCGCTGCCGGCTGCCAGCGGCCCGGTCAGCTGGCCGGTCGAGATGTTGAGCACCATGCCGTTCGGCAGGCTGCCGGAGGCAAGGCTGTAGATCTTCACCCCCGCGCCGCCGGTYGCCGAGATCTGCTGGCTGTAGGCCTCGCCCGCCATGGCTTCGGTCAGTGCGCCACCGGCCGGCGAGAACACGAATGTGGTCGGCGGCGGGGCGATCGCGATCGTATAGGCGGCCGAGGTCGTGGCATTGTTGGCATCGGTGGCGCTGATCGAGAAGCTGTAGTTGCCGGATGCCGTCGGCGTGCCGGTGATGGCACCCGTSGCGTGGTTGAGCGTCAGCCCGGCCGGCAAGGTGCCGGTCACGCCATAGCCATAGGGGCTGGTTCCGCCCGAGGCGGTGACTGTCTGRYTGTAGGCGGCATTCATCATGCCGGCGGCAAGGGCGCCGCTTGCCGGCGAGAATGTCAGGGTCGGAGCTGTGACCGTGACGCTGACCGTTGCCGGCGTCGAGGTGCCGGAGCCATTGGTGGCGGTATAGGTGAAGCTGTCCGACCCGCTATAGCCCGTTACAGGCGTATAGGTGATGGACGTTCCCGATGCGGTCGCCGTCCCATGGCCGGCTCCGGTTGCGATCGCAACCGAGGTCGCCGCTCCGCCGGTCAGGTTGAGCGTGACGGGGTTGGCCGACGAATTGGCGGCAACCGTCGCTGCGACATTGCCYGCGACCGGAGCCTGGATGTTGATCGCCAGGCTGTAGGCGCGTGACCCCGTGAATGGCCCCGAGCCGGTCGAACTGTCGGTCGCGGTGACGGTGAAGTTGAATGTCCCGGATGCCGTCGGCGTGCCGGAGAGCACGCCGCCCGTCGACAGGCTCAGGCCGGCCGGCAGGGCACCGGCGGTGACCGCCTGGCTATAGGGAGCGGTTCCGCCCGAAGCCGTAAGGGTCTGGCTGTAGGCTGTGGCAACGGTTGCAGCCGGCAGCGTTGCCGGGGCGAGCGAAATCGTCGGGGCGGACACCGTCACGCTGACCGTTGCCGGCGCCGAGGTGCCGTCGGCATTGGTGGCCGTATAGGTAAAGCTGTCGGCGCCGACATAGCCTGCTGCCGGCGTGTAGCTGATCGCCGTGCCCGATGCGCTTGCCGTGCCATGCGCCGCCTGGACCGCAACTGCGACGGAGGTCGGCGTGCCGCCCGACAGGCTGAGGGTGATCGCATTGTTCGACGAGTTCGGTGCGACCGTCGCCGAGACATTGCCGGCGACCGGGGGATTGGCCGTCACGACCAGGCTATAGGCCTTGCTGTTCGTGAACGGTCCGATGCCGGTCGAACTGTCGGTCGCGGTAATCGTGAAGTTGAACGTGCTGGCAACGGTTGGCGTGCCCGCAATCGTACCTGCCGGCGACAGGGCGAGGCCATTCGGCAAAGCGCCGGCGGTGACCGCATAGTGATAGGGTGCCGTCCCGCCTGAAGCCGTGACGATCTGGCTGTAGACCGTGTTGAGGGCCGCAGTCGGAATCGTTGCCGGCGCAATCGCAAGCGTCGGTGCCGATATCGTCAGATTATAGGCCTGGGAGCCGGTGAACGGTGCCCCGGTTCCGGTCGAGCTATCCGTCGCCGTAATCGTGACGTTGAAACTGCCTCCTGCCGTCGGCGTGCCCGAGACCAAACCACCGGTCGACAGGCTCAAGCCGGCCGGCAGTGCGCCCGCCGTCACCGCATAGGTGTAAGAACTGGTGCCGCCCGAGGCCGTCACTGTCTGGCTATAGACGGTCCCGACCGTGCCCGAAGACAATGTCGCTGGGCTGACCGAGATCGTCGGCGCGGCAATGGTCAGGCTGTAGGCCTGGGTGCCGGTGAACGGTCCTGTGCCGGTCGAACTGTCCGTTGCGGTGACGACGAAGTTGAACGTGCCCCCTGCCGTCGGTGTGCCCGAGAGCACGCCGCTCGTCGGCGACAGCGACAGGCCGGCCGGCATGGAACCTGACGTCACCGCATAGGTATAGGAACTGGTCCCTCCCGACGCCGTGATCGTCTGGTTATAGGCTGTTGCAACCGCTCCTGCAGACAGTGTCGACGGGCCAATCGCGATCGTCGGGGCGGACACCGTTATGCTGACGGTTGCCGGCGCCGAAGTGCCGCCGGCATTGGTCGCTGTGTAGGTGAAGCTGTCACTGCCGGCATAGCCCGGCGTCGGCGTATAAGTGATCGACAATCCCGATGCGGTCGCCGTGCCATGCGTCGCCTGGGTCGCAACCGCGACGGAGGCTGCAGCGCCGCCCGAAAGGCTCAAGGGAACCGAATTGTTTGCCGAGTTCGGTGCAACCGTCAGCGAAACATTGCCCGCGACCGGGGGATTGAGGAAAGTATAGCCGCCGACCAGAGTTCCCGTGCCGCCAACAGTGGTGATAGCGACATCGGCCGCGCCGGCTGCATGGGCTGGCACGGTCGCGGTGATCGAGGTTGCGCTGTCAACGGTAAAGCTCGACGCTGCCGTGCCGCCGAAGGTCACGCTCGTCGCACCGGTCAGGTTTGTCCCGCTGATGGTGACGGAGGTGCCGCCCGCCGTCGCGCCGGAGTTCGGGCTAATGCTCGATACGGTCGGTGCAGCGATATAGGTATATTGATCGGCAGCCGAGGTCGCACTCGTGCCGCCCGCTGTCGTCACCCGAATGTCGACCGTTCCCGTGCCAGCCGGCACAGTTGCTGTGATCGATGTCGGCGAATTGACCGTGAAGCCGGTCGCCACCGTTGCACCGAAGGTGACCGATGTTGCACCGCTGAAGCCGGTTCCGGTCAGCGTAAGGCTCGTGCCTCCCGCCGCCGGGCCCGCCGTCGGCGAGATCGAGCTTACCGTCGGAACCGACACATAGGTGAATTGATCGGCCGCGGATACAGCACTCGTGCCACCGATGGTGGTCACCCTGACATCCACCGTCCCCGTGCCCGCCGGTGCGGTCGCCGTGATCGACGTTGCCGAATTGACCGTGAAACCGGTCGCCGCCGTCGCTCCGAATGTGACGGCCGTCGCATTGCTGAAGCCGGTTCCGGTCAGCGTGACGGTCGTACCGCCCGCCGTCGGGCCGGCCGTCGGCGAGATCGCCGTCACCGTCGGAGCGGCAATATAGGTGAATTGATCGGCCGCAGTTGTCGCACTCGTGCCACCTGGTGTCGTCACCCGGACATCCACCGTTCCGGTGCCGGCCGGTGCCGTCGCCGTGATCGACGTTGCCGAATTGACCGTGAAACCGGCCGCAGCCGTAGCTCCGAATGTGACGGCCGTCGCATTGCTGAAGCCAGTTCCGGTCAGCGTAACGGTCGTACCGCCAGCTGCTGGACCTGACGTCGGCGAGATCGCCGTCACCGTGGGAGCGGCAATATAGGTGAACTGGTCGGCGCCGGAGGTCGCGCTCGTGCCGCCTGATGTCGTCACGCGGACATCCACCGTCCCCGTGCCCGCCGGTGCCGTCGCCGTGATCGACGTTGCCGAATTGACCGTGAAACCGGCCGCAGCCGTCGCACCGAAGGTGACGGCCGTCGCTGCCGTCAAGTCCGTGCCGGTAATCGTCACCGTCGTGCCGCCTGTCGCAGGACCGGACAACGGCGAGATCGAACTCATCGTTGGAGCAGGCCTATTGACAGTGATCGATCCAGCCGGCGGAGTGGCATAGAATGAGGCGCTCGCTCCAGAAAGTGCATAGCTCACCGCGATCGCCCCTGGTCCGGCGTTGGATGCGGCAGTTACCGTGAAACTCTGGGTTGCTCCCCCTGAAAAATTCAGAGTGGTCGGTGCAAACGTCAGTCCAGTCGCCGACGGTGTCAGCGTAACGTTACCGGCGGCAGATGCCGTCATCGTCAGGGTGGCGGAAGTGCTGCCCTGCGTCAGAACTGGATATGCCGGCGGGCTAATGGTGCCAAGAACGGTCAGCGACGAACTCGCCGGCGGTGTATATTGCGCAGCGTCGGCACCACCCAACGCGTAGCTGATCGTGGCCGGCCCAGGCGCCGCGCCGGCGCCTGCCGTCACTGTAAACGTCTGGCTGGAACCACCCGCACCAAAGGCAATCGTAGGCGGGTTAAACGTCAGCCCCGCTGCCGTTGGGGTCACAGTCAGGCCGGAGCTCGGCGCCTGCGACAAAGTCATGGTCAGGCTGCCAGTCGTGCTGCCTGCCTGTACCACAGGAAAACTCGGCAGTGTGATCGTCCCCGGTGCATTTTGGCAGGCGACCGTGGCATGAACCGCGCCTGTCGCTCCCTGCGACCAGGCATAGACGGTGAAATCGGTATACGCCTGGTCAGCAGTATAGGTGCTACTCAAATTAAGTTCGTGACTAACGGTCGCATATTTTTCAACAATTATGGCTGCGCCAGTGGCCCCGCTATTTGTATAAAGGGCAAATCCCGATCCGCTGCTTGGATCCGTATCCGCATTGGTACTTCCAGTGGTCGTGACATTATAAGTGATCTTGTCGCCGGCATTTAGCGCGAGGCCAGACTGAAATAGCCAGTCTCCGTTGGAGAATGTCCTCCCGCTACTCCAGGAGGAATTGATCGTATCGCAGCCTGACGAGGCAAACGAACGTGGCGCAAATGCGATCTGCAGCACGAACAAAATAAGCGCGAGAACCAATACCGGCTTTAAATTCGAAACGCGGCTTGTTTTGCTCGCCCCCTTGCGAAAGGAGGGACGAATAGTCGGAAGGCAAGGGCGAGTGCTCACGTAGGATCCTGCAGGCGTCAAGAACAGACAAAATTTTGCAGGACAGTCTGCTGCCGCCACACGTGGCGTTCTCCCCCATCCGCCAAAGCAGCTTATAGGTGCACAACCGCCTTGGAAAATACTAGTTTCATTTGCAATTTTAAATCACTGCGTGTGTGTTTTTTTAGTAACTATTAGTAAGGATTGCTTGCATTTGAATGGAGGGGGAATACATCGAGCGGCCTTGGGAAGTCGTCTACTCAACGCCCCAGCGTTTCCGGTTCCCGCCGGCTGGCTTCGGCGATGGGAGGCAGCTTCTCGGTCGAAATCCGTCGCCTATTCCTACGCGTTTGCCACTTTATCCTGCTGCCTGGATCGCCCTCCATACGCCTTCGCAAGGCAGAGGCAATGAACCGGGACGATCGCGACAAGCATCTGCCGTTTGCAAGGTCGAATGAGGCGGCTACCGACGAGCAATAGATATTGCTCTGCAAGCATCCAGTTGAGACGACTTGCGTTGGAAAGCAACGAGAGTCGCTCGCAGTGCTCAGACGCCAAGCCTGCGGCTGGAACGAACCAGCCGATTCTCGCTCAAGGCGCGCTGAAATTCCGAATCGGTCTGAGCATGGTGAGCGAGGTCGTCGAGAAACTCGCAGACATCCCGAAGGGTATCGACGACAAGATAGCGAAGGCCGCCGCCGGCATCGATCAGATCATGGCCGATGCTGATACCGAAGCCGCCCGCTACCTTGCGAAACCATGCCGAACGCCAGCTCGCGAAGCCGGCGGGATCGGTCTCGAATTCGGCAAGCAATGCCTTTTGCCGTTCGATCCGCATGAGGAATGGTGCGACGATATCCGCCGCGCCAGCCTTTGGCTTTTCCGCCCTTTTCGCAGCCCATTTCTCGATGAAGTCGGATTTGGGCGACAAGGTTGCTGGTTCATCGCCCTCGGCCGTGGCTGTTAGACTGATATCCGACGGCTCAGAACAGTCTGCGTCAGCTGTTGCAGCGACCAACGGTTCCTCTCCCTCTGCCAAGTCCTGCCTGAGCTCGGAAGCAAACGTGCCCCAGATCGATTTCGTTTGCGCCGCCGGTCTCGTCTTCATTCGACGAGTGGTCTTGATTTCGATAATGAAGGGTTTTGTATGTTTAGCCATATTATTCGGGAGTGCGCTCCGTATCGGGCAGCAGTTGGCGGAAGATCAGCTTGGCTGGCTTGTGGTCTTGCAAGTGCGACATAGCCATGACTTGCAGTCTTGGCAAGGCAAGATCTTATCTCTCCTTGCCTTTTATTGGCAATTCCCGCGATTGTTATTTGTTCTAGGGGCCTCAACCTATCCATAGTTGTTGCCTTGAGATTCAAAACTCAGTCCTTTAGCGCTCGCATGATCGCTTGCGACACGAAGCAGATATATTCGCGGGCCCGACTTCGTTGATGGGCTGATCGAAAATGGTGGCTTGAAATATGGAAAAGGTCATCAATCGGATCGAGCATGGAAACCAGAGGCGGACGCAGTTACAGTTTCGCTATCCGGCCGAAAATGGTTTGGCTTTGTCACAGCGCAGCTATAAATATGGCTCATATCATTCTTGCCTTATCGGCGGCATCGGACATGCACCCTGAGCGGAACAGCGGCTTTTTGCTGCAAGCCGATCACCCCGAGATCAGAAGCAATTCGCACAGAAATAGCTTGAAAAATGAGAATGTCTTTCGCGAATTGCAGGGAAATCCGGCTCTAGCGTCCAAACCCATTAAAAGCGCACAATCCACCCTCGCTACGAAGCGCTCATAGTCGCTTCTCGCGGCCCGCATCGGAGGAGATGCTGGCAAGCCCCATGATTTTACGAGCGTCGGGAACGCTTTGGGAGGAACAATGCTTGAACGAATTTTCAAATTGAGTGAGCACGGCACGTCCGTGCGCACCGAGCTCATCGCAGGCGTGACGACGTTTCTGACGATGTCCTACATCATCTTCGTCAATCCGGACATTCTGTCGACCACGGGCATGGACCGGAATGCCATCTTTGTTGCTACCTGTCTCGCAGCGGCATTGGGCTCGATCATCATGGGCGTGGTCGCCAATTGGCCGATCGGCATGGCGCCGGGCATGGGGCTCAACGCCTTCTTCGCCTTCACGGTCGTTGCCGCACTCGGCTTTACCTGGCAGCAGGCGCTCGGTGCCGTCTTCATATCCGGCTCCATCTTCGTCCTTCTGACGGTGACCGGCGTGCGCAGCTGGCTGATTGCCGGTATCCCGCGCTCGCTCAGAAGCGCAATCGCCGCCGGTATCGGTCTGTTTCTGGCAATCATTGCACTGAAAAGCGCCGGGATCGTCGTCGCCAACAAGGCGACGCTTATCGGTCTCGGAGACCTGAAGCAGACCGGCCCCCTCCTCGCAATCTTCGGCTTCTTCGTCATCGCTGTTCTCGATGCGATGAAGGTAAAGGGCTCGATCCTGATCGGCATTCTTGCCGTTACCGTTCTCTCCTGGATCTTCGGCGTCAGCCAGTTCCATGGCATCGTTTCGGCTCCGCCTTCGATCATGCCGACCTTTCTGCAGCTCGATATCGTCGGGGCTCTCCACGGCGGTCTGGTACACATCATCCTCGTCTTCGTGCTCGTCGAGGTCTTCGACGCAACGGGAACGCTGATCGGCGTCGCCAAGCGGGCGAAACTGCTCGAGGAAGGCAAGCCAAGCCGCTTGAGCCGGGCTCTGCTTGCTGACAGCGCTGCCATTGTTGCCGGCTCTCTGATGGGCACCAGCAGCACCACGGCCTATGTCGAGAGTGCTTCGGGCGTTCAGGCGGGCGGTCGCACGGGTCTGACGGCGCTGACGATTGCCGTACTCTTCATTGCGTCGCTCTTCTTTTCTCCGCTCGCTGCATCCGTTCCCGCTTATGCAACCGCTCCGGCTCTGCTCTACGTCGCCGGCCTTATGATGCGTGAGCTGACGGAAATCGAATGGGATGATTTGACCGAGGCAGCACCGGCAGCGCTCACGGCGCTTGCCATGCCGTTCACCTACTCGATCGCCAATGGTCTTGCCTTCGGTTTCATCAGCTATGTCGTCCTGAAGGTTTTCACCGGCCGCTGGTCGACACTTCATGTAGCGACGCAGATCGTTGCGGCCCTGTTCATCGTCCGCTTCGCCTTCTTCGCAGACTAAAGGCGGCAGCACATTTCAAGGAGCCGTGCCATCCGACGGGATGGCCCGGCTCCTTTGCATTTGGAGACCATTTTGGACGCCGTTTCCGATTGCATTCGAAGCTCGCTGTGGCCGCTAACTAGGGATCTCTACTGCGGCGCAGCGTCTCGAGAGCCGCGGAGAAACACGGCAAGCAGGCTTATTGCTCGGCATTTTCAATCTGGAATGAGAGAGACTTGCCCACAAAAAGGGGCGCCGCAACCGCGGCGCCCCTGTCATCATGTGCGCTCTTGCCTGCTCCGATCAGCGGATCAGGAACGGCTCCTCAAAGAAATGCTCTTCGAGGTTTACACCCTCGCCGCCACGATCGACCACGGCAAAATCGGAGGGGCCATCGAGCGGGGTAAGGATGCCATGCCAGACATTGCGGCCGATATTGACGCCCTGCCCCGGCTTCGTGCGGAAGGCCAAAGGCTCGGCCGGCCCATTCGCCGTCTCCTTGGCGACGACGACCAGGAACGGGTAGTCCGTCAGCGGTATGAAGGCCTGGCTGCCGAGGGGGTGTCGCTCGACCATTTTTAGCTCCAGCGGCAGCGCATATGGTTCGCCGCGCAAGAGGCTGATCATCGCCCGTGCCTTTTCGCCCGTTGTTTCGATCTTCGCCAGATCATGATAGCGCACGCATTTTCCGGCATTGATGGGGTAATTATACGCCCCTTCCATTTCGATGACGTCGCCAAACGGAAAGAAGGCTGCGTTGGTCAACGGCTGAATCTCGATCACTTTCATTCACGCTCTCCTCATCTCTGTTGCTTCAGTGCGGGCATGCGACATTCATGCGGCTGTCTGTTGATCGCGCGCATGCCGGCCTTCTCCATCAGGGAACATGGCGGCAAGCCGCAGAAACGCGATCCGCTCCACCTGGCAGCAGGCAGTGATGAATTCGGCGTCGCGGTCGTTTTTCATTCGGGTCTCGAATGCAGCGAGGATCCCCGACCTCGAGTGGTCGCGCACGGCGATGATGAAAGGAAACCCGAATTTCTCGACGTAACGGCTATTGAGGTCGGTGAAGCGGGCACGCTCTTCGTCCGTCAGCGCATCGAGGCCAGCCGACGCCTGCTCTTCCGTCGAGCTCGCGGTCAGGCGTTTGGCTTGCGCCAGTTTCCCGGCAAGATCCGGGTGGGCGACGAGCACACCCAGCCGCTCCTCCTCGCTCGCAGCCCTGAACTGGAAGGTGAGCGCGGCATGGAGGCCGATGGCGGTGTCGTTTGCAGGCGAAAGTTCACCGGCGAAGGTGCGCTGTGCGATCCATGGCGAGTGCTCGAAAATACCGCCGAAGCGCTCGACAAAGTCTGCTTCCGGCATCTGCGAGGGCCGCTCCGTGACCGGCTGCGGCGGGTGGGTCTTTGCCCAATGTTCGGCGATATCGACGCGGCGCGCGATCCAGACCTTCTCGTGGCTCTGGACGTAGTCGATGAAGCGGGCTAGCGCCATGACGCGGCCTGGCCGTCCGATCAAACGGCAATGCAGGCCGATGCTCATCATCTTCGGACTGCCGGCGGCACCTTCCGCATAGAGCGCATCGAAGGAATCCTTCAGATAGCTGAAGAACTGGTCGCCGCTGTTAAAACCCTGCGGCGTCGCGAAACGCATGTCGTTGGCATCGAGCGTATAGGGGATGATCAGCTGTTGGCGGCCACCGTGCTCGTACCAGTATGGAAGATCGTCGGCATAGGTGTCGGAGATGTAGGCGAAGCCGCCGGCTTCCGTCACCAGATCGACGGTGTTGATTGAACAGCGACCGGTATACCAGCCACGCGGCCGCTCGCCGGTGACGAGGGTGTGCAAGCGGACAGCCTCGGCGATCGCCGCGCGCTCTTCCTCCGGCCCCATATCCTTGTGCTCGACCCATTTGAGGCCGTGCGAGGCAACTTCCCATCCGGCTTCCAGCATGGCGGCGACCTGCGCCGGCGATCGCTGCAGCGCGGTCGCGACACCATAGACGGTGACGGGAAGCTGCTTTTCGGTGAACAGCCGGTGGAGCCGCCAGAAGCCGGCGCGGGCGCCGTATTCGTAGATCGATTCCATGTTCCAGTGGCGCTGGCCCGGCCATTGCGCGGCACCGACGATTTCCGAAAGAAAGGCTTCAGATGCCGCGTCGCCGTGCAGCACACAGTTCTCTCCACCCTCTTCGTAGTTCAGGACGAATTGTACGGCTAGGCGCGCATTGCCCGGCCATTGCGCCGCCGGCGGCGTCTGGCCATACCCGTGCATGTCACGGCAATATCGCATGAAACACTCCTCCAAATGTCTTCGATGACAAATTTCTAACCGCAAATCGCGCGCGCTATTCCCCTCGGAAATTTTGAAAGTCTCGAACGATACCGCTGCTTCTCAGGGGAATGGGCTTGGCGGATAGTGGAGGCAGGAGTGCTAGGTTCGGGAGAAAAATATGCAGTCTGATTCGCCAGGAGCCGGCCGGCTCACGACCCATGTATTGGATACCGCGCTCGGCAAGCCCGCCGAGGGCCTGCGCATCGATCTCTACCGGATCGATGGCGATGCGCTGCATCTCCTGAAGTCCACCGAGACCAATGATGACGGGCGCTGCGACGCGCCGCTGCTGTCAGGCGAAACCATGAAGGCCGGCACCTACGAGCTGCGCTTCCACGCCGGCGACTATCTCGGCCGTTCCGCAGATGGCCCGATGTTTCTCGATGTCATCCCGATCCGCTTCGGCCTTGCTGACGAGAGCACGCATTACCACGTACCGCTGCTGCTCTCGCCCTACAGCTATTCCACCTATCGCGGGAGCTGAACGATGACGGTCACGACAATTCGTTCCGAACTGCGTTTCATTCTGAATGGCGAAGATGTTGCTCTGAGCGGCGTCGCACCGGACCAGACGCTGCTCGACTGGCTGCGGCTCTCCCGGTCGCTGAAGGGCACCAAAGAGGGCTGCGCCGAGGGAGACTGCGGCGCCTGTACGGTGCTTGTGGGACGGCCGACGCCGTCAGGCGGCCTTGTCTATGAAGGGGTCAACGCCTGCATTCGCTTTCTCGGCTCGCTCGACGCTTGCCATGTCGTCACCGTCGAGCATCTGGCGGGCAGCGACGATCGCCTGCATCCGGTACAGCAGGCCATGGTCGACTTTCATGGTTCGCAATGCGGCTTCTGCACCCCGGGCTTCGTCATGTCGCTCTATGGGCTGTGGATGCAGACGCCGAACCCGACAGACCAGCAAATTGAAACAGCTTTGCAAGGCAATCTCTGTCGCTGCACCGGCTATGAGCCAATCCTGCGCGCTGCGCGCTCCATTTCCAGCTACGGCGGAACGCAAAACGATCCGCTGCTTGTTGAACGCAAGACGATGATCGCGCGCCTGAAGGCCCTATACGATGGCGCGCGCGTGGAAATTGGCAAGGGCCGCCATCGGCTGATCGTGCCCGCCAACCTCGATGATTTCGCGGCCGTTCTAGAGGCGTCGCCAACCGCAACCGTGGTGGCCGGCTCCACCGATGTCGGCCTCTGGGTCACCAAACACATGCGCGACATCACGCCGGTGGTCTTCATCGGCGGGCTGCAGGAGCTGAAGTCGATTGCGGTAACAGACGGCGTCATCACTATCGGCGCCGGCGTCACCTATTCGGAAGCGATCGCCACGCTATCGCAGCATATTCCAGCGCTTGGTCCGCTAATTGCTCGCATCGGCGGCCAGCAGGTGCGCAACATGGGCACGATTGGCGGCAATATCGCCAACGGCTCGCCGATCGGCGACACACCGCCGGCGCTGATCGCACTCGGTGCGTCGCTGACCTTGCGCAGGGGCGCCGTCCGGCGCACCATTGCGCTTGAAGACTTCTTCATCGCCTATGGCAAGCAGGATCGCCAACCTGGCGAATTCGTCGAAGCCGTGCATATTCCAGTTCCGACGTCAGGCGAAAAATTCGCCATTTACAAGGTAACGAAGCGCCGTGACGAGGATATCACGGCGACGCTCGGCGCCTTCCGCCTGACGCTTGCTCTTGATGGCACGGTCGCCGAGGTCCGGATCGCTTATGGCGGCATGGCCGCAACGCCGAAACGGGCCTTCGCCGTCGAAAAGGCATTGCTCGGCCAACCCTGGAACGAACAGACGGTAGAGGTGGCGATGGAGAAATACGCCGAGGATTATTCGCCGCTGACCGATATGCGTGCCACTGCGGAATATCGTGCACTGGCCGCGAAGAACCTTCTGCTTCGTTTCTACCTGGAAACGACGTCCCATGCGGCACCGGCTCAGGTGTCCAGATACGAGGCCGCGTGAACCCATGAACAAGCACACATCAGACCTCAGGGCCGAAACCATCATTGGCGGCGTTCATTCCAGCCCTCGTCATGATTCCGCTCACAAGCATGTCTCCGGCGCAGCCGTTTATATCGACGACATTACCGAACCGACCGGCACGTTGCATGCAGGACTTGGCTTGTCGACCGTTGCGCATGGCGTCCTGAAATCCATCGATCTCTCCGCCGTACGTGCTGCGCCTGGCGTCGTCACGGTCCTGACCCATGAGGACGTGCCTGGCGTCAACGACATCTCCCCCTCCTACATGAATGACGACCCGGTGCTTGCTGCCGGCAAGGTCGAATTTCATGGTCAGCCGATCTTCTGCGTGATCGCCGAAACGCGCGAACAGGCCCGCCGCGCCGCGCGGCTGGCAAAGATCGAATATGAGGAACTGCCGGCCGATATCGACATCTGGGATCTCGACGTGTCGACCCATCGCCAAGTCGTCACGCCATTGACGCTGAAGCGTGGCGACGCGGCCGCTGGTCTTCAGAGCGCGCCGCGCCGCGTGAAAGGCCGTATGCGGCTCGGCGGTCAGGACCATTTCTATCTCGAAGGCCAGGTCTCGCTCGCCGTTCCCGGCGAGGATGATGAGGTCGTCGTCTATTGCTCGACACAAGGCCCGAGCGAGACGCAGCATATGGTCGCCCATGCGCTTGGCGTGCCGAGCAATGCCGTGACGATCGAGGTTCGCCGCATGGGCGGCGGCTTCGGCGGGAAGGAAACGCAGGCGAACCAATGTGCCGCGATCGCAGCCATCGCCGCCAAGAAGCTGAAGCGCGCCGTCAAGATCCGCCTCGACCGCGACGAAGACATGGTCGCCACCGGCAAGCGGCATGATTTCGCCATCGACTACGATGTCGGCTTCGACGACGAGGGACGCATCCTTGCCGTGGACTACACCTTCGCGCTGCGCGCTGGCTTCTCCGCCGACCTTTCCGGTCCGGTCGGCGATCGCGCGCTGTTTCACTGCGACAATGCCTATTTCTTTCCGCATGTTCATGCGAAGTCAGCGCCGCTCTACACCAACACCGTCTCCAACACTGCCTTTCGCGGCTTCGGCGGTCCTCAGGGCATGGTAGGCGCCGAGCGCGTGATCGATGAGGTGGCCTTTGCCGTCGGCAAGGATCCGCTCGAAATCCGCAAGCTGAATTTCTACGACGCGATGGGCGTCAAGGGCGAGCGCAACGTCACCCCCTATCACCAAAAGGTAGAAGACTGCATCATTCAGCGCATCGTGGCCGAGCTGGAGGAAAGTGCCGATTATGCCGGGCGTCGCCAGGCCATTTCAGAGTTCAACGCAACGAGCCGCATCGTCAAGCGTGGCATCGCGCTCACCCCGGTGAAATTCGGCATTTCCTTCACAAAGACCGAGTCGAACCAGGCCGGCGCACTGGTCCATATCTATAACGACGGCTCCGTGCATATGAACCATGGCGGCACCGAGATGGGGCAAGGCCTGCATCTGAAGGTGGCGCAGGTCGTGGCGGAAGAATTCCAGATCGATCTCGACCGCGTGAAGATCACAGCGACGACGACAGCCAAGGTGCCGAATACTTCGCCGACCGCCGCTTCCTCGGGTGCGGATCTGAACGGCATGGCGGCGCAGAACGCCGCACGCCAGATCAAGGACCGGCTGATCGCCTTTGCAGCGGAAAGCCATCAGGTGCCGCGCGAACAGGTGGTGTTCCTGCCGAATCGCGTGCGGATCGGCGATTGCGAGATGCCCTTCTCCGATCTCATCAAGAAGGCCTATATGGCCCGCGTCCAGCTCTCGGCCGCCGGCTTTTACAAGACGCCAAAGATCCATTGGGACCGCAAGGCGGGGCGCGGCCATGCCTTCTACTACTATGCCTACGGGGCGGCGTGCTCGGAGGTATCCATCGACACGCTGACCGGCGAATATGTGGTCGAACGCACGGATATTCTGCACGATACCGGCCGTTCGCTGAACAAAGCTATCGACATCGGGCAGATCGAAGGCGGATTCATCCAGGGCATGGGCTGGCTGACGACGGAAGAACTCTGGTGGGACGGCAAAGGGCGGCTCAGAACGCACGCACCCTCGACCTACAAGATCCCTCTTGCATCTGACCGCCCGAAGATTTTCAATGTGGCACTGACCGACTGGTCGGAGGCCTATGAGCCGACGATCCATCGTTCCAAGGCGGTCGGCGAGCCGCCGCTGCCGCTCGGCCTTGCCGTTTTACACGCTCTTTCGGACGCGATGGCAAGCGTCGCCGACCACAAGATCTGCCCACGGCTCGATGCGCCGGCAACGCCCGAGCGGGTACTGATGGCCATCGAGCGTCTGAAAGCGGCGCAAAAGGAGTGAGTGCATGCCTGCCGCCCGTGAAGATATCCGGGATTTTCTGCGCCGCGAACCGGCGTCGATACTCATCGAGGTAACGGGCGTCGCGGGCTCGGCGCCACGCGACACCGATGCCTGGATGCTGGTGTCGGACCGAGCGATCTTTGCGACCATCGGCGGCGGGCAGCTCGAATATATGGCAATCGACCAAGCGCGCCGGGCCTTGCGCTCCGGCCTCGCCGCCGAGCCAATGAACGTGCCGCTCGGCCCCGAGATCGGCCAATGCTGCGGCGGTCGGGTGGGGCTTGCCTTTACGGCGCTCAATCCTGAGCTTGCGAACAAGGTGGTCGCCCGCAGTGATCGCGAAATGGCCGCACGTCCGCATGTCTATGTTTTCGGAGCGGGCCATGTCGGCGATGCGCTCGCAATGGCGCTTTCGCTCGCGCCGTTGCGCGTCGTGCTGGTGGATACGCGCGAAGATGAACTGACCGCCTGCACCGTGCCGCGCATCGAGACCTGCCTGACGGCCATGCCCGAGGCCGTTGTGCGTGACGCGCCGGCCGGCAGCAGCTTTGTGATCCTCACCCATGATCACGCGCTCGATTTCCTCATCGCCGCCGAGGCGCTCAAGCGCGCGGATGCCGCCTATGTCGGCATGATCGGCTCCAAGACGAAACGCGCCACGTTCCGCAACTGGCTGGCGCGCGAAACCGGCCACGCGAACCTTTTCGATCGCTTGATTTGCCCGATCGGCGGAACGGCGGTGAAGGACAAGCGTCCAACCGTCATCGCCACGCTTGCCGCGGCCGAGATCATGACGACGGCGCTGACCTGGGCGGCAGATCGGGCAACGCTATCCGGAACCGTCAGCCGCTAAAAGCTTCCGAAATGATCTCGACATCGTTGCCTACGGGTACCGCAGTCCTACGAGGGCTGTCGAAATTTGGCTGGCTGCCGGGCAGCCAATCAGGGCAAAAGCCGTTATTGGACAATGGGTAACTGCTTCAGGGGATTGGCGAGGGGCACACCAAGCGCCTCGAAATGGCGCTCATTGGCCGTCAAAACAGTGAGTCCGTGCGCAACAGCAGTCGCAGCAATGGCAATGTCCTCAAAGCCAGGGTCGTCAGCACGGGCCCGGTCAAGCATCAGGCCAGCGTGTCTCGCCTCTTCAATTCCGAACGGCAGGATACGGCCGGCATAGAAATGTTCCACTGCCGCGAGCCAGCGGCGCAGGTGCTCCGCTTTCGTCGTCGCTCCGATTCTTGCTGCTCGGGCGATACCTGCCTCGATCTCGGCAATAGTGATTGCCGAAAGATAAAGCCGGTCACTATTCGCACGCATCCAGACCGCGAATGCGTCAACGCTGACATGGCGCTTGGTCGGCGCATCGGCCGACACAATATTGGTGTCCAGAAGATACAAGATCAGAAGCCGTTTTCACGCAATGCACGGCCGGGCTTTCGCGATCGTTCGGGAACATCTGCCGTCTTGCCGGGAAAGGCCAAAAGCAGATCGGCGAAGTCCGGCACCCTGGAAACCCGCTCCCATTCTTCGAAGGAAACCAGCACGGCTTCCTTCCGGCCATGGCGGGTGATAATGGTCGGCTCACCGGCCACGGCTTGATCGACCACAGCGGAAAGCGTCGCCTTCGCATCCTTGAGCTGGATTTCCTTCATGTCACCTCTCCATATGACTACCGATAGTCATATATGATGTCGCTGACGTGATTCAAGCGGAGATCAGCCGACGGCCTTCGTATCATGAGGCGGCAATCACGGGCTCGTCCGCAAGCAGCTTGCCGATGAGGCGCTGACAGCGCTCCGCCATGAAGTCGATCATCAGGCGGACCTTCGGATCCTGGAAACGCTTGTGCGGATAGATGGCGGCGAGCTGAACCGGGGCCGGCGGGCTCTCTTTCAGGATTTCCACCAAGCGCCCTTCGCGCAGATATGATTTCACCTCGAACAACGGCTTGTTGATGATGCCGCGGTCTTCCAGCGCCCATTGGGTGAGCACATCGCCGTCGTCACTGTCATAGGGACCTGCAACCTCGAATTTGCGAAGGCCTTCCGCCGTTGCCAACGTCCAGTAATATTCCTTCGATCCAGGATAGCGCAGCAAAAGACAGTCGTGCTTGTCGGCAATCAGGGCATCCGCGGTCGACGGCACGCCGCGACGCGCCAGATAGGCCGGAGAAGCACACAGTACCCGCTCGCAATTGAGGATGCCGCGCATGCGCAGGTTCGAATCCTCCAGCACGCCAAGCTTGAAGGCGACGTCGACACCCTCGGCAAGAATATCGACATTGTGGTCCGACAGGCGGACCCGCACCTCGATATCCGGGTATTTGTCGTGAAACTCGGGAATGCCCGAAGCGACCAGCCGGCGCCCGATGCCGAGCGGAGCGGTTATCCTGAGTGATCCCTTCGGATTGCGCGAGAGATCGGCGATTGCCGCCTCCGCCTCGTTCACCGCCTCGATGATCTTCACGGCCTTGTCGTAGAAGACGCGACCATGTTCGGTCGGCGAAAGCTTACGCGTCGTGCGATTGAAGAGACGCACGCCCAGATGGCGCTCGAGCTCCTTGATGCGATTGCTCGCAACCGCAGGCGTGACGCGCTGGTCGCGCCCTGCCGCCGAGAGGGTACCAAGTTCGACCACGCGAACGAAGACGCGAACATTATCAAGATAGGACATGGCCCTTTCTACCACATCAGCGTGCAGAGCGAAGCGGGGGTGATCTTATAGATTTTTTTGAAAGTGTTGCGGATTCACCGGGATTTTCGAGAAAATCGCGTGATGGCAAACAATCCCATGGAAATCGGGAGGGAGTTCCCATGTACGAATATGCCATCGCCTGGGACTGGATGACCTTTGCCGTCCGCTGGCTGCACGTTATCACGGCTATCGCCTGGATCGGCTCGTCATTTTATTTCGTCGCGCTCGACCTTGGCCTGAAGAAGCACCCCGCGTTGCCTCCGGGCGCCTATGGCGAGGAGTGGCAGGTCCATGGCGGCGGCTTCTACCATATCCAGAAATATCTGGTCGCGCCGGCCAACATGCCCAACCACCTCGTCTGGTTCAAATGGGAAAGCTACGTCACCTGGCTGTCCGGCTTCGGCATGCTCTGTCTCGTCTACTACGCCGGGGCCGATCTTTATATGATCGATCCGGCAGTGCTCGATGTCTCCAAGCCGGCGGCGATCGCCATTTCGCTATGCTCGATCGCGGGCGGCTGGATCATGTACGACCTGATCTGCAAGTCCCCCTTCGGCAATGACAATTCGCGGCTGATGGTGGCGCTGTATTTCATTCTGGTTGCTGTCGCCTGGGGCTATACGCACCTCTTCACCGGTCGCGCCGCCTTCCTGCATCTCGGTGCCTTCACGGCCACCATCATGTCCGCCAACGTCTTCTTTATCATCATTCCGAACCAGAAGATCGTGGTCGCCGACCTCATCGCCGGCCGCACGCCGGATCCGAAATATGGCCGGATCGCCAAGCAGCGCTCGACGCATAACAACTATCTGACGCTGCCGGTGTTGTTCCTGATGCTGTCGAACCACTATCCGCTGGCTTTCGGCACGCAGTTCAACTGGATCATCGCGTCGTTGGTATTCCTGATGGGCGTGACGATCCGCCATTGGTTCAACACCCGTCATGCCGATGCCGGCAAGCCGACCTGGACCTGGATCGTCACCGTCGTCCTCTTCATTGTCATCATGTGGCTTTCGACCGTACCGAAGATCCTGACGGGCGAACCGGTCACGAAGATCTCCGCGATCCAGCAGCCCTTCATAGCGGCGCAGGATTTCCCGAAGGTCCGCGATACCGTCATGGGACGCTGCTCGATGTGCCATGCGAAGGAACCGAGCTGGGAGAGCATCATCGCCCCTCCTAAGGGCGTCGTCTTCGAGACCGACCGCGACATCGCCGCCCATGCCCGCGAGATCTATTTGCAGGCGGGCCGCAGCCACGCCATGCCGCCGGCGAACGCCTCGCACATCACCGACGAAGAGCGCCGCCTGCTCGTTTCCTGGTATGAAAGTGCCGTCAAAGGGGAGAAGACCCAATGAATGAAGTTTTGATCCGTGGCCGTGTCCTGACCTTTCTTGCCGAGCCACAAGGCATCGATGATACCGCTTCCTATCGCTATATCGAGGATGGCGCGGTTTTCGTCCGCGACGGAAAGATCGTGGAGATCGGCTCCTATGGCGACATGCTGAAGCTCGCTGGTGCCGATATCAAAATCGCGGATCATCGGCCTAACCTCATTCTGCCCGGCTTTATCGACACACATCTGCATTTCCCGCAGACGCAGGCGATCGCGTCTTATGGCGCGCAGCTACTCGAATGGCTGAACACCTATATTTTCGTCGAGGAGCAGAAGTTCGCTCGCGCCGCCCATGCGGCCGAAGTGGCCGACCGCTTCATGGATGAACTCCTGTCGAACGGCACAACGACGGCGGTTGCCTATTGCTCGGTGCATCCGGAAAGCGTCGATGCCTATTTCGCAGCCGCCGAAGCCCGCGGCATGCGCATGATCGGCGGCAAGGTCATGATGGATCGCAATGCGCCGGACGCGCTGCGCGACACGCCGCAGCAGGGCTATGACGAAACAAAACGGCTCATTGAAAAATGGCATGGTCGCGGTCGCGCGCATTATGCGATCAGCCCGCGCTTTGCGATCACCTCCACGCCCGAACAGATGGAGATGAGCAGAGCGCTCGTCGCCGAGCATCCGGATTGCCATGTCCAGACGCATCTTTCCGAGAATCGCGACGAGATCGCCTTTGCCACTTCCCTTTATCCCGAGGCGAAGGACTATACGGATATTTACGCCCGTTACGGCCTGCTCAATAATCGCATGCTGCTTGGCCATTGCATCCATATGAGCGAGCGGGAAGTTTCCGTTCTGGCGGAAACCGGTGCGGTCGGCGTCTTCTGCCCGACATCGAACCTCTTCCTCGGCTCCGGCCTCTTCAATGCCGCTCGTTTCGACGAGCTCGGCGCGCGTTGGTCGGTTGCGACGGATGTCGGCGCCGGCACCAGCTTCTCCATGCTGGAGACCATGGATGAGGCCTACAAGGTGCTGCATCTGCAGGGGCAGCGGCTGACGCCGTTCAATTCCTTCTATCGCATGACGCGCGGCAATGCGCTGGCGCTCGGCCTCGAGCGGCAGATCGGCTCGCTGCAGGCAGGTGCGGACGCCGATATTGTCGTGCTCGATTCCAGCGCCAAGTCGGCAATGGAATTCCGCATGCGCACCGCAACGTCGCTCGCCGAGGAGCTCTTCATTCTCCAGACCATGGGTGACGACCGCTGCATCGCTGAGGTCTACGTCGGCGGCAAGGCGATGAAGAGCAAAAACAAGAAGCCGGAGGCAGCGACGCTCGGATCGCTGCAACTCGCCTAACCATTGATGCGGCGGGCCGCTTTCGCTGCCGTCGTCTTCTTATAGGAGACGGCGTCGTTTGGCGTTAAACGGCTGAATTCAGTGATTTCTCTTGCTGTTCTGCTTCGTCAGAACCGGCCCTTCGCAAGGCGAATTCAACCGCGCCTCAGCCTGCCGCCCATTGCCTTCGTCAGTTCCTCGGCGGCTGCCCGCACGACCGGACCGAGCGCGTCGACCCTTGCGTCCGGTAGCCGTACGGCCGGCCCCGAGACGGAAATGCCGGCAATGGCATCGCCATATTCATCGAAGATCGGCGCAGCCACGCACCGCATGCCGAGCGTATGCTCCTCGTCATCGATCGACCAGCCGCGCGACCGGATCTCGGCAACGTCTTTTAGCAGAGTGGGAAGCGTATCGCGGGTCTTGTCGGTGAAATGCTGGAGCGAGCGACCGCCGAGCACGGCTTCGATCCGGCTATCCGGCCAGGTCGAAATGATCGCCTTGCCAATGCCAGAGGCATGGATCGGCCCACGCCGCCCAGGCCTGAAGAAGGCACGCATCGGCGCGTGGCTTTCCGCCTGTGAAATGAAAACGACGTCACCATCCTCCTCGATGGCGATATTGGCGGTCTCGCCGGATTCTTCCATCAATTGCTTCAGGAAGGGCCTGCTGATGGTGCCGAGCTTGCGGAAGCGCAGATAGGCCGTTCCGATCTCGAAGGCTTTCACCCCGATCGTCCAGGCGCCCGTCTCGCCGTCATGGGTCACCATGCCGTGCTGGGCGAGAGACGTCAGCAGCCGATGTACGGTGGAAGGCGCCATGCCTGAGCGGTCGGCAAGATCCGTCAATACCGCGCCGTCAGCCTCGGCCACCAGGCCAAGGAGCTTCAAGCTGCGGTCAAGGACCTGGACGGACGAAGCCGCCGCATTCTCGGCCGGTTTCCGGCCCGGCCTGCCCCTCGTCTTTTCCCGATTTTCCGCCATGCCGCTCACTTCTTGTCCAAAGCGTGTCGCGATCTTTCGGATTCGCTCCCTACGCTTCGGTCTTCCTTCATTTACATGTCGTTATCGCAAAACCGCTGTGCATTTTGGCACGACATACCTGGGCTTCATGACATATCCGCTTCCCATCGATTGTTCCAGATTTGTTGAAAATGTTTATTTCCATATGATGAGATAGATTTCCATTTTTATATTGCATTCGATCAGCCATGCGGTACCCTCAATCCAGAAAACGGAGGAATTCCCATGGCAAAGATGCGTGCAATGGATGCCGCAGTGCTGGTTCTGGAGAAGGAGGGCATCAATTGCGCCTTCGGCGTTCCGGGTGCTGCGATCAACCCCTTGTATTCGGCAATGAAGATGCGCGGTTCGATCCGCCATGTGCTTGCCCGCCATGTCGAGGGCGCAAGTCATATGGCCGAGGGTTACACCCGTGCTCGCGCCGGCAATATCGGTGTGTGCATCGGAACCTCGGGGCCAGCCGGCACGGACATGATTACCGGCCTCTATTCGGCCTCTGCCGATTCGATCCCGATCCTTTGCATTACCGGCCAGGCGCCCCGCGCCCGCCTCGACAAGGAGGATTTCCAGGCTGTCGATATCGCCAAGATCGCAGCCCCCGTCACCAAATGGGCCGTTACCGTCATGGAGCCGGCGCTCGTTCCCTTTGTCTTCCAGAAGGCATTCCATACGATGCGCTCCGGCCGCCCCGGCCCGGTCCTGATCGATCTGCCTGTTGACGTCCAGCTCGCCGAAATCGAATTCGACATCGACACCTATTCTCCGCTGGAACCTTACAAGCCCTCGGCGACACGGGCACAGGCCGAAAAGGCGATCGCCATGCTGAACGCGGCCGAGCGACCGCTGCTCGTCGCCGGCGGTGGCATCATCAATGCCGATGCTTCGGACCTGCTCGTCGAACTTGCCGAAATCACCGGTGTTCCGGTCATTCCGACGCTGATGGGCTGGGGCGCGATCCCGGACGACCATCCGTTGATGGCAGGCATGTGCGGGCTGCAGACATCGCACCGTTACGGCAATGCCACGCTGCTGGCCTCCGATTTCGTCTTCGGCATCGGCAATCGCTGGGCAAACCGTCATACCGGAAATGTCTCGACCTATACCGAGGGCCGGACTTTCGTGCATGTCGATATCGAGCCGACCCAGATCGGTCGTGTTTTTGCACCCGATTTCGGCATCGTTTCGGATGCCGGCGCTGCATTGAAACTATTCCTCGACGTCGCAACCGAATGGAAGACGGCAGGCAAGCTGCGTGACTGGTCCGCCTGGGCGGAGGAATGCCGCAACCGCAAGCGCACCATGCTGCGCAAGACGCATTTCGACCAGACGCCGCTGAAGCCACAGCGAGTCTATGAGGAGATGAACAAGGCTTTCGACCGCGACACCTGCTATGTCTCGACCATCGGCCTCAGCCAGATCGCCGGCGCGCAATTCCTGCATGTCTACAGGCCGCGCAATTGGATCAATTGCGGCCAGGCAGGCCCGCTCGGCTGGACGCTGCCCGCTGCGCTCGGCGTGCGCGCCGCAGATCCGGACCGGCCGATCGTCGCGCTATCCGGTGACTACGATTTCCAGTTCCTCATCGAGGAGTTGGCCGTCGGTGCGCAACACAAGCTGCCCTATCTGCATGTGGTCGTGAACAATTCCTATCTCGGCCTCATCCGCCAGGCCCAGCGCGGCTTCAACATGGATTTCGAGGTGAGCCTCGCCTTCGACAATATCAACGCTTCAGGCGATGCGGAGCCCGGTTACGGCGTAGATCATGTTGCCGTCGCCGAAGGGCTGGGCTGCAAGGCTATCCGCGTCCGTAGCCCGAACGAGTTCCAGGAAGCGTTCACCACCGCAAAGAAGCTCATGGCGGAACACCGGGTTCCAGTCGTCATCGAATTCATTCTGGAGCGCGTCACCAACATCGCCATGGGCGCCGACATCAATGCCGTGGTCGAGTTCGAAGAACTTGCCGAACGCGGCGAGGACGCCCCGACCGCGACCCTTGCTCTGCTGGACTGAAGGAGAGATCAAATGCCGAAGTTTGCGGCCAATCTGACCATGCTTTTTAACGAGGCGCCCTTTCTTGAGCGCTTCGCACTCGCCGCCAAGGCCGGTTTCGAAGGCGTCGAGTATCTCTTCCCCTATGACTTCGATAAGGAGGCACTTCGCGCCGAGCTCGATGGTCATGGCCTGACCCAGGTGCTTCACAATCTTCCCGCGGGCAACTGGGCGGGCGGCGAGCGTGGGATCGCGATCCTACCCGATCGCATCGACGAATTCCGCCGCGGCGTCGCCTCTGCAATCGAGTATGCATTGGCGCTCGGCTGCAAGCAGGTCAACTGCCTTTCCGGCATCGCACCGGCTGGCCTATCGGATGAGGTGCTGCGGACGACCTTCGTCGCAAATCTCAAATATGCCGCGGCCGAATTGGGCAAGCGCGGAATTCGCCTGTTGATCGAGCCGATCAATCGCTTCGATATTCCGGGCTTCTACCTCAACACGCTCGATCAGGCGGCCTCGATCATCGCCGAGGTCGGCAGCGACAACCTGTTCGTTCAATACGATCTCTACCATCAGCAACGCACCGAGGGCGAACTGATCGGCACGTTCAAGAAGCATCAGGCCGGGATCGCCCATGTGCAGCTTGCCGACAATCCGGGACGCAACGAACCGGGCACCGGCGAGATCGCTTATCCCTTCGTTTTCAATGCGCTCGATGCGCTCGGCTACGACGGTTGGATCGGCTGCGAATACAAGCCGCGTACCACGACCGAAGCAGGGCTCGGCTGGTTTGCGACCGCCCGCCGCCAGGCTGAAAGCGCAACCATTCTCAATATCAGGAGCTAAGAACCATGGCACATATCGGATTTATCGGCCTCGGCATCATGGGCACCCCCATGGCACGCCACCTGCAGGACGCCGGCCATACCGTCATCACGTCCAAGTTTGCCATTTCGCCGCGCCAGGAGTTGCTCGACCATGGCCTGAAAATCGTCGAGACGCCGAAAGCACTCGCCGAAACCGTTGACACGATCATCCTCATGCTGCCCGATACGCCTGAGGTCAAGGATGTCCTCTTCGGCGAGAATGGCGTTGCCTATGGTCTTTCGAAAGGCAAACTCGTCATCGACATGAGCTCGATTTCGCCGATCGAGACCAAGGAATTCGCCAGGAAGGTTCGCGAAACCGGCGCCGAATATATCGACGCGCCTGTCTCCGGTGGTGAGGTCGGCGCCAAGAACGCCTCACTCTCGATCATGGCCGGCGGCTCTGAAGCAAGCTTCGAACGGGCGCTGCCGCTACTTCAGCTGATGGGAAAGAACATCACGCTCGTCGGCGATTGCGGCGACGGCCAGGTCACCAAGGTTGCCAACCAGATCATTGTCGCGCTGACGATCGAGGCAGTGTCGGAAGCTCTCGTCTTCGCGTCCAAGGCAGGAGCCGATCCCGCACGCGTGCGCGCGGCTCTGATGGGCGGCTTTGCCTCCTCGCGCATCCTCGAAGTGCATGGCGAACGCATGATCAAGCGCACCTTTGAGCCCGGCTTCCGCATATCGCTGCATCAGAAGGATTTGAATCTTGCACTGCAGGGGGCCAAGGCGCTTGGCGTCTCGCTGCCCAACACCGCCTCGACGCAGGAGCTCTTCAATCAATGCGCCGCCAACGGTGACAGCGGTCTCGACCACTCCGGCCTCGTCAAAGCGTTGGAGCGCATGGCGAACCATCCTGTCGCCTAGAGCATTTCCAGGAGAAGTGCGTAGCGGTTTTCCTTCCGGAATGCGTACAGAAACAGAAAGTAGAGCGTTTTCGCGCTTCGGAAGAAAAGCGGACACGCTCTAACATGTGAGAAACCCGATGCCGAGCATTGCCGATCCCCGCGCCTTTCTGGAGACGCTGTTCTATGCGGCGGTCGCCGCTGCCGATCCAGACAAAGCGCTCGCCGCCCATCTGCCGGAAAAGCCGAAAGGCCGCACGGTGGTGGTCGGCGCCGGCAAGGGGGTGGCGCAGATGGCGCGCGCCTTCGAGCGCCTGTGGGATGCGCCACTTTCCGGCATCGTCGTCACGCGTTACGGCTATGCCGTACCCTGTGAGCGGATAGAGGTCCTCGAAGCCGCTCATCCAGTGCCGGATGAAAGCGGTCTGCTCGCAGCGGAGCGGCTGATGGCCGCGATGAGCGATCTCACCGAAGACGATCTCGTTGTCGCCCTTGTCTGCGGCGGCGGCTCGGCATTGCTGCCGGCCCCTGCCGGCGATCTCACGCTTGCTGACGAGATCGCCGTCAATCGGGCGCTGCTTGCCTCCGGTGCGCCGATCAGCGCGATGAATGCCGTGCGCAAGCAGGTCTCGCGTATCAAGGGAGGCCGGCTGGCCGCCCTTGCCTATCCGGCCCGCGTCGTCTCACTCGTCGTTTCGGATATTCCAGGCGATAATCCCGCCCTCGTCGCCTCCGGCCCGACGATTGCCGACGCGACCACGCGCACAGATGCGCTTGAGATCATCAATCGCTATCACCTTGATCTGCCGGAAGCTGTCACGCACCATCTCAAGGACGGCAAGGACGAGCCGCCGCTGCCATCAGATCCGCGCTTCGCCCGCAACGACGTCAAACTCGTCGCTTCGGCAGCCATGGCACTGGAGGCTGCGGCCGATGTCGCACGCAAAGCGGGCGTCGAGGCGATCGTGCTCTCCGATGCCATCGAAGGCGAAGCGTCGGAGGTCGGCCGGCAACATGCTGCGATCACGTCCGAAATCGCGCGCCGAAGCCTATCGTCTCAAGATCCCATCGTCGTGCTCTCCGGCGGCGAGACGACCGTGACAATCAAGGGCAAGGGCAAAGGCGGCCGCAACAGCGAGTTCCTGCTTTCCTTCGCCTGCGCTATTTCCGGCCGGAAGGGCATTTCCGCGCTCGCCGCCGACACGGACGGTATCGACGGTTCGGAAGACAATGCCGGCGCCTTTGCCGACGGCACCACCGTTTCACGCCTTGCCGATCAGGAGAAGGATGCCGCCGAATTCCTTGGCCGCAACGACAGCTGGTCGGCCTTCGCCGCTCTCGACGACCTCTTCGTGAGCGGTCCGACCGGCACGAACGTCAACGACTTCCGCGCGATTCTTTTGAACGGCTGACGAACTGCCGCAAGCACGCTCCGAGGGGTTTTCCGCGCTCGCTATCCGCGGGCAGGATCATTGGCGGCAGGCAATGCGTCCCGGCAATTGCCGCCGTGAACCCAGCTGCTTTCCCGATGTGTCGGCCGCTCTTGCGCTAGGTCGGAAACGGTCGTTGATGACAAGACCGCCCCAAACGATGGTTTCGGGATGGAACGGATGATTTCGCTGTCATTGGCGAGAATATTATTCCAAAATCGTTTCAGAAATTAGCAAATCACTATAGGCTTAATATCGACTCGACTGTGCGTACGCTTCGAGCGAGTTCGCTGCGCCCGTCGAGCAAGACAATCCTGCGAAGAAAAGCCGACATGCCCAAAAGAACCTCTCCGCTCGTCGCGTTTCAGTCCAAGACATTCCGCTCGCTCTGGTCGGCAACGCTCATCTCAAATCTCGGCGGATTGGTTGAAGGCGTGGGTGCCGCCTGGCTCATGACCAGCCTTGCCACATCCCACGGCATGGTGGCACTGGTCCAATCCTCCACTACCTTGCCCGTCATGATTTTCTCGCTTGCGGCCGGCGCGCTTGCCGATAACTACGAGCGAAGACGGATCATGCTGATTGCGCAGATGCTGATGCTGTGCGTGTCCGCAACGCTCGCCGTGCTGTCCTACAGCAATGCCTTGACGCCGTGGCTGCTGCTGAGCCTCACCTTCCTGATCGGCTGTGGAGGTGCCCTGCACAATCCGTCATGGCAGGCCTCGATGGGCGATGTCGTTCCGCGTGACCATCTGCCGGGTGCCGTCGCGCTCAATAGCATGAGCTACAATCTGATGCGTAGCATCGGCCCTGCGATCGGCGGCCTCATCGTCGCAGCCGCAGGTGCTGCTTTCGCCTTTCTCTTCAACGTCTTCTGTTATTTCGCCCTGATTTTCGCCTTGTGGCGCTGGAAGAAGGCCCCCGCCCGCAACATGTTGCCGCGCGAGCCCTTCGGCAGCGCAATGTCGGCTGGATTCCGCTACGTCCTGATGTCGCCGAACCTGCTCAAGGTTATGTGCCGCGGCTTTGTCTTCGGCCTGACGGCGATCGTCATCCTGGCGCTGCTGCCGCTGGTTGCGCGCGACCATGTGCATGGCACCGCCATTACTTACGGCATCATGCTCGGCTTCTTCGGCTTCGGCGCGATTTGCGGCGCGCTGCTGATCGGCCGCATTCGCGATCTCCTGAGCAATGAGTGGGTGATCCGCGGCGCATTCTTCACGCTGGCGACCAGCAGCTTCTGCCTGGCGCTGAGCAATCAACTGTGGCTCAGCTGTCTGTTGTTGATGCCTGCAGGCGTGGCATGGGTACAGGCCTTCTCGCTGTTCAACGTCACGGTTCAGCTTTCCACGCCGCGCTGGGTCGTTGGCCGTGCTCTTTCGCTCTACCAGACCGCCACCTTCGGCGGCATGGCGGCAGGAAGCTGGCTCTGGGGCGAACTGGCCGACAGTCATGGCGTAACCGGCGCCCTTCTCATTGCAAGCGCCACGCTCGCGATAGGCGGTCTGCTCGGTCTTCTGTTGCGGCAACCGGATTTTGAATCCCTCAATCTCGATCCGACGAACACGTTCAGCGAACCGCAACTGCAGCTCGACCTGCGTTCCCGAAGCGGCCCGATCCTGGTCATGGTGGATTACAGCATCGATCAGGAAGACGTAGCTGAATTCCTGGCCGTCATGGCGCAGCGCCGCAGGATGAGAATCCGGGATGGCGCAAAGCAATGGTCGCTGCTGCGCGATCTCGAAAAGCCGAACACCTGGACGGAAAGCTACCATCTGCCGACCTGGATCGATTATGTCCGCCACAGCCAGCGCCAGACGCATGCCGACGTCGAGGTTTCCGAGCGCCTTGATGCGCTGCACCGAGGCGATCAACCGCCAATCATCCATCATATGATCGAACGACAAACGGTACCGCGGCATGACGACATGCCTCTGAAGCCCTATCTCGACGCGACATGATAGAGCTGAGCGAGCAGGCTTCCCGCTTCAGCTCTGTCTCTTCAGCCGTCTGATTATGATCATCACGCCCGAATGTCTCGCACAAAAATTGCGTGGCAGGCCGCCGATTGCGATGATGGCCGACGGCTCGACTTTTTTCCGCCTTGGCTGTTTACTCATGCGTGAAGCGGGGGCGATGATGAAAACTCTTTTTCTTGCATTTTTGGCAACGACAGTATCTTGCACCACGGCGTTTGCATCTGGCACCATCTATTATGGCTCTCGCGCCGGGATGGAAGTGACAATCGTCAACATGTCCGGTCTCGATACATCGCATGCGGAAATCCGGACCAAGCACACACGGGAAAACGCAGTCGCCTTCTGCCGTGAGTATGTTCAGAAAGTCACGCCGGATTGTATCAAGCAGGAGTTGGCGACGCCGTTGAATGACCTCATCCAAGCCGATTGCAAAACCGGAGTTTTTACAGATTTCGTTGGCGACCGGCATCAGTTCCAGGGTCGTAATCCAGCGGCCGGCAGCATGGCCAAATATCGGCTGGTGGACTTGAAGACGAATGAGGCCGCTGATGGTTCCTCCGCGTCCGGCTATTCGACAAATATGGGGATCTTTCGGGCTTTGTGCCCAAGAACTGCGCCGCAAGACGACTGAGGCGCAGCTGCACTCCTCACTCTTTCATTCGCTGACAACGTGACAACAGCGCCCCATCTCTTCGAGATCAACCGAAATGCAATCGGTCAGATTTGGCATCCTTTCAGGAAGATATCGGCACAGATCCGGGCGCGCTGGGCAATCTCGTCGATACCAGGCGTCTTTTGCTGACGCAGGATCGCGGCGCGCTGCGGTTCCATGATCATCATTCCGCGCAGCATGCCGGAGGCCATATGCGGGTCCTCGAGCTTGATCAGCCCGCGTTCGACCTGCGTTGTCAGCCATTTCTCCATCACCGCATTCGAGCCGACGATGGCGGTCTCGTAGAAGCTCTTGGCGATTTCGGGAAAGCGGTCGGATTCCGCGATAATGAGGCGCATCATGTCCACCGTATCATCCGACATCGTCAACATACCGTAGGCCGTCAGAAGTCGCTCCAGCCCCTCCCGCAAATCCATCGTTGCGAGCGTCGACTGGTCAAGCGCCAAGAAGAACCGATTAATGCGATCGGAAATGATGCTCGACAGCAAATCCGCCTTGGCCGGGAACAGCCTGTAGAGCGTCTTCGTCGAGACACCGGCCGTTTGTGCGATCGCGTTGATGCTTGTGGCGGCATAGCCATTTTCCCGAAACTGGGTGTCCGCTGCCTCGATGATCAGGCTTTTCGTATCGTCGTCGCAACGGATCTGGGGTCGACCCCTCGACCGCTTCTCGATTAATTGAATTTCGACCATAATAATTTTCCAAATTCCTGTTGACTTCCATTTTATAGCGCATATTTTGGAAAACAGCAAGTTTCCTAAATATCGAGCCGAGAATTTTGGCGGCCTATCCATCCGTCGAAGCCGGTCCTTCGGGAGTAACAGCAATGGAAAGCAAGGTTCATGTGTTGAATGCCGGCAAGCAGGCGCCTGCCGCAGAGGCACCGTCCATGGACGCTGGCAAGCCGGGCGTGCCGGCGGAACTGGCGCGTATTGCCTCTGAGGAAAAGCCGGCGACGAAGCGCGGCAAGCCGTTCCTGATCGGAGCGACCGCGCTCGTCGTCATCGCCGCCGCTGCCTATTACGGGCATAATTACTGGACGATCGGCCGCTTCCAGGTATCGACCGACGATGCCTATGTGCAGGCCGACAACAGCGCTATTGCACCGAAAATCTCCGGCTATGTCACCAATGTCCTCGTCAGCGACAATCAGCCCGTCAAGGCGGGACAAGTGCTTGCCCGCATTGACGATCGCGACTTCAGGACGGCGCTCGACCAGGCCAAGGCCGATGTTGCCGCCGCTCAAGCCGATGTCGAGGCCAAGCAGGCTTCTCTCGACATGCAGCAATCGCTGATATCGGCCGCCCAGGCGACGGTCGACGTCGACAGGGCCAACGAGACCTTTGCCGAACAAAACGACAAGCGCTATGCGAGCCTTTCGGTGAATGGCTACGCCGCGGTGCAAACCGCACAGCAGGCCGCTTCTCAGATCGCCGCTGCGCGCGCCGCCATCAATCGCGACACCGCGTCGCTTGCGGCAACCACCAAGCAGGTCGATCTGTTGAAAGCGCAGCTGGCACAAGCCAAGGCGACAATTGCCCATGATCAGGCGGTCCAAAGCCAAGCCGAGCTCAATCTCTCCTATACGGCCATTACCGCTCCGCTCGACGGCGTCGTCGGCAATCGCACGCTCCGCGTCGGCCAATATGTCCAGGCCGGCACGCAGCTGATGTCGGTGGTGCCGACATCGGCAGCCTACATCATTGCCAATTACAAGGAGACCCAGTTGACCGACGTGCGGGCCGGTCAGCCGGTCGACATCGAAGTCGATATGTTCCCCGGCCGCACCTATCACGGCCATGTCGACAGCCTGGCACCCGCCAGCGGCCAGGAATTTGCGCTGCTGCCGCCGGACAATGCCACGGGCAATTTCACCAAAGTGGTGCAACGCATCCCGGTCAAGATCGTCCTTGACGCAGACAGCGCAACATCCGGCGACCTACGCCCCGGCATGTCGGTGCAACCGAGCATCGACATCAAGACGGCCGATCAGGGCCACGGCGCGTGAATGCCGAGGATGAGGAGTACGGAACCATGTCCACCACAACAGCCGCCGCCGTCCCACAGCAAAGTGCGAAGGCCAGCACCAAAGAATGGATTGCCGTGCTTGCCGGCATGATCGGCGCCTTCATGGCAATTCTCAACATACAGATCACCAACGCCTCTCTCCTCGACATAGAAGGCGGCATCGGCACGGGCGTCGACAACGGCGCCTGGATATCGACCTCTTACCTGATCGGCGAGATCGTCGTCATTCCATTGACCGCTTTTTTCAGCAGCGTCTTCTCGTTTCGCCGCTATATCCTCGTCAATTCGATCCTTTTTCCGCTGTTCTCGATCGCCTGTGCCTTCGCGCATGATCTTGGCACGATGATCGTCCTGCGCGGGCTGCAGGGCTTTGCCGGCGGCGTGCTCATCCCGATGGCCTTCACCATGATCCTCACCAAGCTGCCGAAATCGCAGCAGCCGACGGGGCTTGCCATCTTCGCTCTCTCGGTCACCGTTGCCCCGGCGATCGGCCCCACCATCGGCGGCTATCTGACTGAAAACTACGGCTGGCAGACGATCTTCTTCATCAATGCCTTGCCAAGCGCCATCATGGCGATCGCCCTTGCCCTTACGCTTGAAAAGGCGCCGATGCGGCTCGGCCTTCTGAAAGAGGGCGATTGGGCGGGGATCGTCACGATGGCGATCGGGCTTTCGGCACTGCAGACCGTGCTTGAGGAAGGCAACAAGGACGACTGGTTCTCCTCACCCTTCATCCTCAAGCTCAGCGCCATCGCCGTCGTCTCGCTCGGCGCCTTCATCTGGATCGAGCTGACGGTCCAGAACCCGCTGGTGAAGCTGAGGCTGTTAAAGCAGCGCAATTTCGGCATCGGCGTTCTCGTCAATGTGCTGGTCGGCTTCGCCCTCTTTGGCTCGGTCTATATCCTGCCGCAATATCTCGGCCAGGTGCAGCGCTACAATGCCGAGCAGATCGGCAACGTGCTCGCCTGGACGGGTCTGCCGCAGCTCATCCTGATCCCGCTGGTTCCGATGATGATGAAGCGCTTTGACGTCCGCTATATCGGCTTTCTCGGCATCGGCATCTTCGCGGTAAGCTGCTTCATGAACGTGACGCTTTCGGCCGATACCGCCGGCGACCAATTCTGGATCCCGAATATCGTGCGTGCCGTCGGCCAGGCCATGGTCATCACGCCGATCACGGCAATTACCACCGCCGGCATCGCAGCGGCTGATGCCGCCGCGGCGTCCGGCCTGACCAACATGCTGAGAAACCTCGGAGGCGCTGTCGGAACGGCGACGCTCGGCACGGTGCTCACCAAGCGCGAACAGTTCCACTCCAACATCATCGGCCAGTCGGTGACGCTCTCCCGCGACGAGGTAAGAGAGCGGCTGACGCAGGTGACCAATTATTTCCTCTCGCATGGGGTCTCCGATCATGCCCTTGCCACGCAGAAAGCGACGGTCGCTCTCGGCAGTCTCATCAAGCGGCAGGCGCTGATCATGGGCTTCGGCGATACCTTCGCCGTAATCGGCATTTTGCTGGCAATAGCGGCTGTCGCCGTCCTTCTTGCCCGCAAGCCCGCCCCTGGCGGCGGAGCGGGCGCCCACTGAGACAAGCGCAGGATGCGCGTGGCGCGAGGACCTGGTTCTTCGCGCCATGCGGATATGGTTGGACATCGCGAACCGGCCGGCCCGATCGTCGGTGACCAAAATCTGACCGACAAGAAATTCTCCGGCAACCCGACCCAATCCTACCGCATCCGCGAGCCGCTCCGGGTTACCGGTGAGGTCAAAGGCCCGCAAAGGCACTCTCCCCAACAACTAAGATACCAAGGATCACCTTGAACGCCGGAAGGCGCAAGGCATCGAAGCGATCCGCTGATCGCCGTCGGCAACAGGCTCATGGCCGATACGCCGAAACATCCGGTCGCTATCGAGATCGAGCCCGGTTGACGCCTAGGCCTCGACGGCGCTTTCGGCGATATCGATCGGGTCGCTCCGTCCACTGCGTCTGATGGCCTGTGGCGGTTGCCCGAAAGCGCGCAGAAAAGCACGCCGCATACGGTCACGATCGGCGAAACCCGTCTGGCGCGCGATGACGTCGATCGGGTGGCGGCTCTGTTCCATCAGGAGTCGCGCCGCCTCGACGCGCAGGCGCTCAACGATTTTGGCGGGCGGCTGCCCGGTCTCCGCCAGAAATGCCCGGCTGAACTGCCTGGGGCTGAGGCTTGCCACCTTGGCCAGTTGGGTGACCGAAAGTTCCGTTTGAAGGTTGCGCCGCGCATAGGTCAACGCGCGCTGAATACGGTCGGACTTCGGCGCGATGTCGAGAAGCTCGGAGAACTGCGACTGTCCTCCGGGTCGCCGGTGATAGACGACCAGCTTGCGCGCGACCGCCCGCGCAATTTCCACGCCATGATCCTGCTCCACGAGCGCAAGCGCCAGATCGATCGCGGCGCTCGCACCTGCAGAGGTCCATATCGGCCCATCGGCGATGAAGATGCGATCCTGCTCGACCTTGACCGCCGGGAAGCGGTCGGCCAGTTCGCGCGCGTGGAACCAATGCGTCGTCGCTCGCCTTCCATCAAGAAGACCCGCCTCCGCAAGGACAAAAGCGCCGGTGCAGATCGAAACAACGCGGCGGTGGCGAGCGGTCGCGTCTTTCAGATGCTCGACGAGCCTGGGCGGAAACGGAACGATCGTCGGGGCTCCGGCAATCATAAGGGTATCGAAGCTCTGTCCGCGCAGCTCGACGGTATCGACGTCGACGCCGATGCAACTCCGAACGAGCCCACCCGTCATCGACACGGTCACCACCTCATAGGCGGGTTCCGGCAAGGTGCGGTTGGCGAATTCGAACGCCGATAGGGCGCCCAGAGAGAGCATGTGAAAGCTTGGATGGACCAGGAAACCAATGGTCTGCATCGTCCTCACCGTGAATGTCTTGAAACGTCGTATATATGACATTTGTGCCGCAGCACTGCAACCCCACATCTCTTTCGTAGACGTGCAGGTCATTCGAAATCGAGACCGCTCGCCCCTCAAGAAAGGATGAAAGTCATGCCAATGAAGACCCTTTACACTGCCCAGGTCCACACCGTCGGTGGCCGCGAAGGCGCGGCACGCAGCGCTGACGGCCGGATCGACGTCCGCCTCGCCGCGCCAGGCTCCAAGCGCCCGGGCACCAATCCCGAGCAATTGTTCGCCGCCGGATGGTCAGCCTGCTTCGAAGGCGCACTTGCCCGCGCTGCGGGAGAGGCCGGCGTCGCACTGCCGGTCGACACGGCCGTCGATGCCGAAGTCGATCTCAACATCGACGAGATCGAAGGTTTCTCGATCAGCGCCCGGCTCGCCGTCAGCCTGCCTGGGCTTGAGCGGCAAGCGGCGCAGGCTCTGATCGACCGCGCACACGCAATCTGCCCTTATTCAAAGATGGTACGCGGCGGGATCGAAGCCGCCGTCGCCCTGGCCTGATCGGAGACAGATAATGTCCATCATCGAAACCAACATCGATCGCCGCAACTTTCTCGCGTCGTCCCTGGTCGGCGCAGTCGCTTTGAGCGTTCCGTTCGCCGCGCGGGCGGGCGTCGTAGCGGGCAGTGCGGAAATTCGCCCCTTCATCTTCCAGGCGTCAAAGGAATCGCTTTCCGATCTGCGCTCGCGCATTCGCGCAACCAAGTGGCCGGAACGTGAGACCGTTCGCGACGCGACGCAAGGTGTGAACCTTGCCACGATGCAGAAGCTCGCCGACTATTGGGCCAACCATCACGACTGGCGCAAGGCCGAGAAGGCAATCAATGCTCGGCTGAACTTCATTACCGAGATCGATGGGCTCGACATCCACTTCATTCATGTGAAGTCGAAGCACCCCGACGCGCTTCCGATCATCGTCACTCACGGCTGGCCGGGCTCGATCATCGAGCAGCTGAAGATCATCGAACCGCTCACCAATCCGACCGCCTATGGCGGCACCGCGGCGGATGCGTTTCACGTCGTCATTCCGTCGCTTCCCGGCTACGGCTTCTCCGGCAAGCCGACCGCAACCGGCTGGGATCCTCAGCATGTCGCGCGGGCCTGGGTCGAGCTGATGCGCCGCCTCGGCTATACCCGCTACGCCGCCCAGGGCGGCGATTGGGGAAATGCGGTCACCGAACAGATGGCGCTCCTCAAGCCGGCGGGATTGATCGGTGTTCATACCAACATGCCCGCCACCATTCCGGACGACATCGCCAAGCTTCTGCCCGATGGCCCCATGCCGGCGGGCCTTTCTGCCGACGAACGCTACGCCTGGGAACAGCTCGCCTTCTTCTACAAGCATGGGCTTGGCTACGCCCAGGAAATGGCAAACCGGCCGCAGACGCTCTATGCGCTTGCGGATTCGCCCATCGGGCTGGCCGCCTGGATGCTCGACCACGACGATCGCAGCCGTGATTTAATCACGCGTGTCTTCGATGGTGCCTACGAAGGACTGACGCGAGACGACATCCTCAATAACATCACCCTCTATTGGCTGACGAATACCGCGGTCTCCTCGGCACGCCTCTATTGGGAGAGCAAGCTCGCCTTCTTCCAGCCGAAGAGAGTCGAGTTGCCGATGGGCGTCAGTGCCTTCCCCGACGAGATCTACACTGCGCCGGAGAGCTGGGCTCGCAAGGCCTATCCGAACCTCGTTCACTATAATCGCCTGCCGAAAGGCGGCCACTTTGCCGCCTGGGAACAGCCGCAGCTCCTGACCGCAGAACTGCGTGCAACCTTTCAGTCGCTGCGGTGAATAAGCTGCATCGTCTCAGACACGGCAACGGCTGAGGTCATCGCGTAGAATTGACGGTCAGCACAACCTTAATGCCATCGCCGGCATGCTCCCGATTTGCTTTATGACGGGAGCACTCGGCGGTGGCGTCTCAACTATCTGGATTCCCCAGCCCGAACCGATTTAGCGAAGCGCCACCATTCTTATTTTAATTCCTCCAAATCGTTTCGCCTGCTTTTGCATTGCCTTGACCAAGGCCATATCAATTCAGGACATTGACTTTTGTCAGCTATGATGAATTATGTCAGAGTGTTCATTTTGAAAGAGCAGCATGCCGATCCGCTCCAACGACCAGATTATTCACAAGGCCGCCTGGCTCTACTACACGCATGGCATGCGCCAGGATGAAGTGGCCCAGCGCCTGGAGATCTCGCGCGCATCGATTGCCATGTATTTGCGCCGCGCGCGCGAAATGGGGATCGTCACGATTACCACCTCCAACGAACTCTTCTCGGATGATGTCCTCGCCCGGGAGCTGGAGGACGCGACAGGCCTGACGTCCGTCTGGATCGTGCCGGAAGATCGGCAAGCCATGGATCCGGCTGCGGAAATGCCTGTTGTCGCAGCTTCCGTTTTCCTCGAACTCATCAATAAGGGCGACCGGATTGGCGTCGCCTGGGGTCGCACCGTCTATCACATTGCCGACGTCATGCCATTTGCCGATCTGCGCGGCGTTACCGTGGTTCAGCTCTGCGGCAATCTTGGCGCGCCCTACTCCTATCGCCCCGACCAATGCACGACGGAAATCGCCCGGCGGCTCAATGCCGAAGGCATCAATCTCTATGCCCCCCTCGTGCTCTCCTCGGAACGGCTTGCGGAAGAACTACGCTCCGAACCTGTCATTCGCGAGCAGCTTGCAACGATTTCCGACTGCCAGCTCGCGCTCTACTCGGTGGGCGGCATCGAGGATGATAGCCACCTCGTCAAATGTGGAGCGCTTTCAGCGGCAGAAATGCACGCGATGGGCAGCAAGGGTGCGGCTGGAGTCATAGCCGGGCAGCTCATCGACCGCGATGGCCAATGGATGGATTGCGGCCATAACCGCCGCTGCATGTCTGCCGATCTCGGCTCCATCCGCGCAATCAAGAAGCGTATGCTCGTGGTGCAGGAAGACAGCAAATTCGAACCCCTGGTCGCTGCGCTCAAAGGCGGCTTCGCCTCGCACCTCATCGTTACCGCATCGATGGCACGGCGCATCCTGGATCGCTGGAGAACAGAAGGGCTCGACAGAAACAGCTCAGGCAAGACCTGAGCCTGTCACATGGCCCACCGATACGGGAGGGGCCGTTTCACCGGGAGGTAAACTAAAATGGAAAATCTCTGGCGCGACGATGTCGCGGAAAAAGTCGTGGCCGATTATCAGGCCAAGGGCGTCAATCGCGATCTTGCATTGCGCACCTATACGACACGGCTTTTGGGAGGTGAACCGCGGCTCGTGCTGCATGGGGGCGGCAACACCTCCGTGAAGACTGAGATGACGGATCTGGTCGGCGATACCCACACCGTCCTCTGCGTCAAAGGCAGCGGCTGGGATATGGGCGTCATCGAGCCGCCAGGCCTGCCCGCCGTCCGGATCGGGCCGCTTCTGAAGAGCCGGAAGCTCGCAAAGCTGTCGGACGAGGATATGGTGACGCTGCTGCGCGCCAATCTCATCGATCCGATGGCACCGAACCCCTCGGTGGAAGCGCTCCTGCACGCCTTTCTTCCGCACAAATTCGTCGATCACACCCATTCGACGGCGATCCTTGCGATCGCCGACCAGGCGAAAAGCCGGGAAATGTGCACGGAGCTGTTCGGCAAGAAGATGGGCTTCGTACCCTACATCATGCCGGGATTTGCACTCGCCAAAGCGGCGGCGAAAGTCTTTGAACGGGATCCGACGGTCGAAGGTCTGATTCTGGACAAGCACGGTATCTTCACCTTCGGCGAGACGGCAAAGGAAGCCTACGACCGGATGATCCATTACGTGACACTGGCGGAGGACCATGTGAAGCGGAATGGCCGTCATCCTTTCACGGCGGCCGCCCTGCCCGCAGATCTCGCAAGCCCCGGCGATATCGCTGCCATGCTGCGCGGTGCCGTTGCGGTCGACAAGGGCGAAGGTCGTTTCGACCGGATGGTCAGCGTGTTCCGCACCTCGCCGGCTATCCTCGACTTCGTCAACTCCGCCGAAGTTGCCGACATGGCGGCCCGCGGCGTCTCGACCCCCGATCTTTCCATTCGCATCAAGACCGGACCGATGGTGCTGCCGGCGCCGACGAAGGAAAATCTCGCCGGCTATCGTGGCATAATCGACGAGCGCGTCGCCGCCTTTGCCGCCGACTATACCGAGTATTTCCGCAGCAACGATGCGCGGGATGACGTCGAGCGCATCATGCTCGATCCGATGCCGCGCCTGACTCTGGTGCCTGGCCTCGGCATGTATGGTCACGGCCGGACCTACAAGGATGCGACAATTGCCGTGGATGTCGGGGAGATGTGGATCGAGGCTGCGCGGGACGCGGAATCGATCGGCCGGTTCGAGCCGGTCAGCCGGCCGGATCTGTTCGAGCTCGAATATTGGTCGTTGGAACAGGCGAAACTCGCCGGCGCCAAGCCCAAGCCCTTCACCGGTCAGGTCGTGATGGTCACGGGTGGTGCCGGTGCCATTGGTGCCGCCATCGTCAAGGCATTCGCAACCGAAGGCGCCCATGCCGTCGTGCTCGACCTCGACGGCGAGAAGGCAAGGACGGTTGCCAAATCCGTTGGCAACGCTTCGATCGGCCTTGCTTGCGACATAACCGACCCTGCCTCGGTTCGCGCCGCCTTCGACGCTGCGGTTGCCACCTTCGGCGGTGTCGATATTGTCGTCTCGAATGCGGGTGCCGCCTGGGAGAGCCCGATCGCGACCATGGACGATGCACTGCTGCGTAAAAGCTTCGAGCTGAACTTCTTCGCCCATCAGAGCGTGGCGCAAAATGCGGTACGCATCATGAAAGCACAGGGAACCGGCGGCGTTCTGCTCTTCAATGCCTCCAAGCAAGCGGTCAATCCCGGTGCCAAATTCGGCGCCTATGGGCTTGCGAAAGCAGCAACCCTGTTCTTGTCCCGCCAATATGCATTGGAGCATGGCGCCGACAGGATCCGGGTCAACGCCGTCAATGCCGACCGTATCCGATCAGGCCTGCTCAATGACGAGATGATCGCCAACCGCGCCGCTGCACGCGGCGTGTCCATTTCCGAATATATGGGTGGGAACCTTCTTGGCCTTGAGGTGACGGCCGAGGACGTCGCCCGCGCTTTCGTTCACCATGCTCTGGCCGAGAGAACGACGGCGGATGTAACGACCGTCGATGGCGGCAACATCGCGGCCGCCCTTCGCTGAGACCAGCGCAATCTCGCAAAGGAAATTGCCCCCATCCGGGGGCAATTTTTGTCGGCATGTCCAAGGATGCAGTTGCCAACAGGCAATAAGTCATGACCTCCACCAGAGGTGGAGGTTTGAAACGCTGCGCTTGAACCGCTAGAAGCGGTTTTGTTAGCGCTTAGTAGCTACGATTGAAGAGGTCGGCAAAGTCGGAAGCTTTGTCGGCCTTTTCCTGATTACGGATATACCGTCTGACGACCTGCTCGTCATAGCCAGCCGTCGATACGAAGTACCCGCGCGCCCAAAAGTGATAACCCTTGTAGCGGCGCTTGCGCGCATATTTGTTG
>NZ_JARWKZ010000053.1:0-39168 GCF_050577975.1 Rhizobium sp. BR 315
CCTGCATGAACTGTTGCCGTGGAACTGGAAAGCCATCCGTGCCAAGGCTATTGCGGCTGCCGCGTAAACAGCGTTTGGAACAGCTCTTCCGATCGGCGCAGACCCTCATCCGTCAGGACCAACGACTTCGACTTGTTTACGGGGTCACAGATCAGCCCCTTCTGGTGCAGCCGATCGGTCGTCGTCCAGTCAAACCCCTTCCACGCGCAGCGCTCGTTGTGCAGCGTCAACCAGAGCAGCGCCAGAACCGCGTCATCGATCCTGTCTTCGTCAATCTCCATCCCGCCAGCTTATCACGCGAGTGCTTCTCTGTCCCTGCGGTTCGGCTCGGATGCGTACGAAGGATCTCGCGAAAGGTTTAATCAAGAAACAGATCGAAGAATATGCGGGGATCAAGCTCTAACCCCGTGTCCAATCGGCTGGCTGTCGTTCACTCCCCCGCTTTGGAGGATGATCGGCCAATAACCACCTGAGCGTCCACGCTATTGTTTGAAGCAATTTTCACGATGCCACTGGAGAAAATGGGGATGTGGCCGCGCTGACGGCCGCAGGGGCACGATCGCTCTGCCAGTTTTGTTGACCAGTCCTCTTATGCTTTCCGGATCATTCGCTTGCCGCGAAATCAGGATATCCAGATCATCCGAAAGGCTGATGAGACCCCGATCAAACATCCAATGTGCCGTGCCCGATAAAGCAATGCCATTACTGAGGATGTCAGGTCCGTTTGCCTCAACAGGCCGGATATGGGCGGCGTCCACTTCAGCACGGCCACCACCATTGATGAGCTTCAGGCCAGTGATCGCGCAGCGCTTGTCGTAGGCCTGTAAAACGAGCCGGCGAAACAGCCGGTCGCGAACAACACGCGACGAGAGTTGCATCACACGGTGGCGTTCTTGTTCAAAGATGAACGCTGTTTGATCTGCTTCTGCAAATCCGTTTGTAGGATCAGCCGCTTCCATTCCATCCAGCCGCGGCAGCTCTGGTTCTGGCTCATTGAGGCCGGCCGATAGGATACGGTTGAAGTCTGCAGCGGAAATGGGCCGCACCGCCGATTGCGCCCTCCCTGAAATCCGCCCGTCGTCGTTCAATACGCCACGTTCAATGACCCCATCAGGGCCATTGAACGGAACAGGATTGATGAAATCAAGATAACTGCCAGGTTCGATCAGCGCCAGATACATGCCCGCCATCTTCGGGTCCGGGATGACTTGGGCGACCTTGGCGACGGCGAAATAGCCGCGCGTGGCGGCAACTTTGCGCGGTTCATAATAGATGACCCAATCCCCTACGCAGCCTTGAACACGACCGAGGTACTGGCTTGGAAACTGATACTGTTCAGCCGGACTGTCGTCATAGATCGAGTCCGAGCGGTGAATGAAAACTCCGAATCCCATGTTCGATGCTTAGCACGACAAGATCGGTTTCGGATATGATGTCTGTCTTTCGCTCGAAGACAAATTGTCCGGAGCGGAAGGTTTTGAGGGGAACACTTTATGAAGCTCCCGAACAGCACCGGTGCCTTCGATTACCAGTCACCTCGGGCCTTTGCGGGGTTGTTGTCGATCGAGTTCATGATTTGACCGGCATTCCCCGCCACGTCCCAAAGCACCCGATTTTAACCCTTTGCTAACATTCATTCCTTAGCAGGCCATGCCCCGGGGCTGGAATCTCATCTGTAAGGGAAACCTGAATGATCATGAATCCGACGGCGAAAGCCTTTCAGCGCAAAATTGTGGGATTTTGCAAGATCCGATTGGCAACATTGGTAAATCCGGCTGAGCTTGAGCGTCTGACCGCTTACATGATGGCACTGGTCAACGATCAAGCCCTTCCTCCCATGAAGGGCAAAGCGGTCGATTGGACCGAGATCGCCGCTGCGTGCCGGCTGGCTGCCAAACCAAGCACAAAACTGATGCGCATTGGACAGCACGGCTTCGATGCAATTGCTCGATGGGTGAATACAAACACTGCAACACCTCGCAACCGCACGAGCTCACCGTCAGACTCGGCTCTGATCTCCAAATCTCGAACGGCCAGCAGCAGTCGCTCTGCGAAGGAGAATTCAAAACCTGGAGCAAAGCCCAAGCCGATTGAGGAATTCCCCGTCGCGCTGTTCGATGACTACCCCGAACCTGTCTTGTTTCAGGCGGCATTGGAATTGCACATCAGGCGCTTTGGCGAGACCTACTACCATCTCCATCGGGCTGTTGTGCGGCCCGGCGACAATTTCGATGTGAAGACTCTCCTCAGTTGGCTCAAAGGCACAAAGGTCCCCCGCAGCGTCGAGAACTTTGAGATCCTGGATCGCATCGAGCAACGGTATCGGTTGCCGCCGGGCTACTTCAAAGCAAAGCTTCCACATCAGTCCCGCGCCGGCACCGGCCATGAGATCGACGAGGAAGTTTCTCCCGCGGAACGTCGCCGACTGGCCTGGCATCTTCCCGACAATTTCAACAAGCTGCCGAAATCGAAGCGCCAGGAGATTCTCGAATGGGTTCGCAGAGTCATTATCACCGGCGCAACCGACTATCGCCGTTTTCAGGCGGCGGCAATCAAACAACGATACGCAATCCGCTTTCCAGCGATGGCTTACGGTGGGCGGGCGTCATCGACCCCAATCGGTCGCGGCACCTCGAACCAGGGCAATCCCATTGGAGACCTTGATGATCCGGATTTGCTGTCGGGCGTCATCGACGCCCCTCCCCGTCTTGCGCTCGAAATGGCAAACCTGATAGCGTTCAAGACGTCTACGCTCACGGCAATAGGCTTTCAGCGAAACAGCGTCTGGGGCGAAGAAACGGCGTCGCAGAAGCTGGAACACCTTGGTCTCATGTTCGGAGCCCTTGCCGCGTCTCCCGATGGCCAGGTCGCAGGGCGAGGCATTCCGCTCGGCGCTCTCACCTTCGGTCTGCTGGTATTTCCCGGTATCTGGGACTGGTATTTGCAATGGCGGGAGCGCCGGCGCGGATTTTACACCGCGTGGGAAGCCGACATGCTGAGCATTGCCTTGTCGCTCACGCGCGAAGAGACCGGCTGGCTCAGGCAGCATCCGGAGCTGATCGAGAGAGTCATGCCGATAGAAGGTCTGGTTTCGGCTGAGGAGATCGCGTTTGCGAAGCGTGACTGGCACGCCTGCTGTGATGCGTTTCATGCCCATGCGCGCAATCGCATTAAGGAAATCCAGCGTGTGATGCGCATACATCGCGATCCGTTCGAACCGATCATGTGCGTGCTCGAGGCGCCAAGTCCACTAGCTGAGTATCGAAAGATTACAGACGAGATCCTTCTCAGGATGCCCGACAAGGATCGATATCCGAGAGCGGCGGCCGAATCGGTAAGATCGTTTCTGATGCTTCGGCTTGGACTCCATCTAGGACTTCGCCAGAAAAATCTCCGGCAGCTCCTGCTATGCCCGCGCGGGCATATTCCAACCTCGGAACGTCGGCTTGAAGAGCTGAAACGCGGCGAAATCCGCTGGAGCGATCGGGACAATGGCTGGGAGGTCCTGATACCGGCGAATGCCTTCAAGAACTCGAACTCATCCTTCTTCGGCTCCAAGCCATTCCGGCTCATCCTGCCGGATCTGCTTGACCTCTACTATTACATCAACACTTACATCGATCGGCATCGGCGCCTTCTCCTTGCGAAGGCCAATGATCCCGGCACCTTTTTTATAAAGACGGTGAAGCAATCGAGCACGGAGGCCTCTTACAATCAGACCACCTTCTATGAAGCTTGGCGGCTCACCATTCAGCGATACGGGATCTACAATCCCTATAAGGGCCGCGGGGCAATTAAGGGTTTGCTGCCACACGGCCCCCATAATGTCAGAGACGTGTTGGCCACCCATATTCTCAAGCTAACGGGCTCCTATGAGCAGGCGAGCTACGCGATCCAGGACACCCCTGACATGATCCAACAGCACTATGGGCGCTTCCTGCCGCAAGACAAAGCCGCGCTCGCCGCTAAGATACTGAATCAGGTTTGGGAAGCGGCATAAGGTTCGAGCGCGCACCCTTCGCAGCTTTCGCTTGTTCGATGTATAGGTGCTGGCGCGGTGATGTAGCGCCAGCACTTCACGCCAATCGACCTGCCGGGAAGGCATATGTCGGTCCCTATAATGGTTTCTCGCTTTCGCCCGCGCACCACTTGTGGAGTTAAAGAGGGAGCCGACCTACCAAAGCGGTCGTTCCCGCGTCTTGGGCGAGCCTTAACTTTCGGCTCCAAGCCGAACGTTAGGACCGCCGCAGCAAACGACAGCATTTAGGCCGGGCCGCCATGCGCGAAGGCTGAAACGGGACCGCCCGATAGATGCGGGTTAGATTATCTTCATCAGCGTCAGGGGTAAGACCGGGCCACTGAATAGACGGTAGTTTCGTTCGAAATAATAAGATGTTACGCTTCAACTTTGGGGCGAGACTTAAAACCGTTTGTACATTCAGTGGCGTCGCGTTGCTTGGGCTAGGAAACCAAAGTGATTTTGAGAGAACTCATTATAGATGAGCGCACATCGATACAGCAGGATGGGATTGACGCCGCAGCTTATCGGCGGGGAATGCGCTATCTCGGAGGCTACAGTTTTTGGGAGGGAGAGGAAGGTTCGCCGCGCCTGTGGGAACACCAACAAGCAGCGATCGCTACAGTTGTCGCCTACCTGAATGGTGACAAGACGATCCCGGAGCGGCCCGAGCAAAAGGAAGCGGCACTTCTCAAACTTCCAACGGGCACCGGCAAGTCCGGCATCATCGCTGTACTCGCGCGCTGTCTTCCCAACGTACGCCGCGTACTGGTACTTACGCCGCGCACAGCGCTGACCGAGCAGCTTATAGCGGACATCCGCTATCGCTTCTGGAAGCATATGGGCTTCGAGCATGAGGGAACGGCGCTTTTTACTGCCGCGGCGCAAGAGTTCGGCAATGCCTTGGAATGCGTGTATGTCGAGCAATTTTTGCCCAAGAACGTACACATGATCGCCCAGCACCTCACCGAACCGGACTGCGATCGGGCAATCCTCGTGGGCACCCATCAGGCGCTCGGCGACATCCGCAAGACGGCACATGATCCCGACGATGCCGGTTCCCCGGACGCGGCGACCCTTCTTGCCTATATCCGTGACAAGTTCGATCTCGTGATCGTCGATGAAGGTCACTACGAGCCTGCAATCTCGTGGTCACGCGGCGTTCGCGAATTCAATCTTCCGACCCTTCTGTTGAGCGCAACACCCTACCGGAACGATTACAAATCGTTCCGCGTGCGGGGGCGATATCTTTTCAATTTCCCTTACCGGCAGGCTGTTGAAAGGCGCATTATCCGTCCTGTTGACATCATCGTGCCTCAGGGCGACGACAGACCCGCAGGACGGGAAGCTGCAATCCCGCAGTTTGTAGGCATTCTGCACCATGAATTGCCGGACCGCCTCCGGGAGGCTGAGCGCTGGTTTCGAAATGGTGCAACGCCAAAGGTCATGGTGCGCGGCGACGATCTCGAGACCCTCACGCTTTTGCAGACCGAGATTAACCGGGTCTTTTTGACCCGCGCCGTCGTTATTCATGACCGGGCCAAAAAGACGCCCGAGAACAGGGACATGTTCACGAGTGTAGCGTCGGCTCTTCGGTCGCGCGCCGACGCGCAGTTCTGGATTCACCAGAACAAGCTCATGGAGGGGATCGACGATTCGTCATTCGTCGCCGTCGCCATTTTCGATCTGATGGGAAACGCACGTCAGCTCGTGCAGCAGATTGGACGCGCAACCAGACATTCGACTGGCGAAGACGGTGTGCCGCAGACCGGCTGGATTATTTCGACGCCTGCCAATGCCGAACGCATTCGAACCGCGTGGGAGCGTTACCAGGGCTACGAGGACTATGCGGCAAGGAATACGGCACACATCGTCACGAACGAGGTGACGTTACCGGATCGACTGCTCGAATATATGGCCGAATACCAGTACATTAGCGGTGAATTTCGGGGGCGCTTCGAGTTTGAGCAGCCGCTGGCAGCAGGTGATATTCAGCTTCCCCGAACCGCCGCTGTGCTGAGGACCGCCGCACCGCTTCCCGACATCCGCGCGTTTGGCACGATGATCGAGGAAGCCATCATGGACAAGGACCGGTTCAAAATCACGCCGATCGAAGGGATGCCGCAAGGGTCGATGGGCTTTTCCTACTATGCATGGCGAAACTCGCCGTACCTGTTCGACCGCTTCTTTTCCGAATGGAAGCTCGGGATATTCCTTGCCGTCCAGCAGGGCGAATTCGTTTTCATGCACGATACCGAGGGCCTGGTGGTCGATATGGACGGCCTCAGCCTCAAACGTGCGGGCAGGTCTGTCATGGAGAAGGCCTTTCCCGAAGACGAAGACAACCCGTCTCGACTTTCCCGCATGTCATTTTCCTCGCTCGACATGTCTCAACACGCGATCCGGGCAATGGCGCTGCGCACCCGTTCTTTTGCGGATGCCTTCACCGATCTGCTCGATCCCTCGCTGGTTCCTGCAACTGCCGCAGGTTTTGTGAACGGGACCGCGCGGTATGTTGGCTTTAACCGCTCGCGTCTGCGCGATGCTTCCGAGCGCTATGTTCCAGTTGAAGACTATATTGCATGGACGATAGAAATTGCGGCTGATTTCGCGGATGCTAATAGAAAGCGGAACCATGTCTTCGGGCGCTACGCAGCGTTAGTCGAGGATATTGACGACCAGGAAGCCCAGCCAGTTTCAATCTTGCTTGACCCATCGCTTGATGACATGCGGGACGACGAGGTCGCTGGGGCGGCTTGGGTTCTCCATGAGGACATAGATTATTTTGATCTGTGTGCCGAGGTGGACGGCGCTACCGGCGACTTCACGATCCAGATCGGTGAAGAGGGTGTACCTTGTAGCGTCGAGTTCGTTCCTGAAACTCGCAAATACAGGCTCACCAGCACCAAGCTTGATGAGCTCGCTCACGCGCCGGAAGGGGACGGCAGGCGTCAGGCGCTGACATTCGTACAGAGGCTTAATAAAGGGCAGGCCTTTCGCATTCTCACCCGGCGTGACAGCGTCGTGTATTCAGAGGGTAGTTTCTACGAGCCGAAAATACAGTGGGTCCAAGACGGCGACACCAAGCCGGTTCTCGAATACGTTCATGGATCGGCTACGCTCGACGCGGTCGAGAGTGAGAAGGGTGAAAACAACTACGAGGCCAACCGGGGCGGTTGGTACCGGCAATCTATTTTCGGTCTCTTTTCAGTAACTTGCGATGGCCAGCGCGTTGCGAACGGAATCGCGGACGACAAACTAACCGCCGCGATTGAAGCGCTTCCTTTCTGGCTTTGTGACGACGACAACCGTGAGGCCGCGGATTTCATTGGGGTTGATCCTGATGCCAAAAAGATCGTGCTTGTTCACGCCAAGGTCGGTGATCAAGGTCCGAGAGGTCACGGTTTCAACGTTGGCGGATTGCAGGACGTGGGACGGCAGGCTCTGGCCAGCCTGGGATTTATCTCGCGAGGGCAGCCGTCCTCGGTCTGGACACCAGAGCGGTGGCAAGCCGATGTACAGGCCAACAAGCTTACGCTGAATGGCCGTAATCGCATCTTTAGGAATCCTGACGGTCTCACTGCCGAACAACTCAACAATATGCTCCGCGCGTCGTGTCGCGATCCGTCATTCGATCGTGAAATCTGGATCGTCGGCGCAAAGATGGCGCGCAAGGAAGCGCTCGCGGACGGTCTGGACGAAACACCATGGGATAACCGTCTGCGGCAGTTCCTCATGCATTGGGACGCCATGCAGACTGCCTGTGCCAGAGCGAATACCCGCCTGAGATTCTATTGCTCTACTTGAGCGCACTATCCGGCTTCCGCCGACCAGGCTCTCGTGAACCGGGCCGACCCCGAAGACGCGTCTCAGCACAACGTGCGTTCGTGTCTTCACAAAATGAATGATTGCTCTGTCTGCTGAGCAGACGCTCGAACAAGACGTAGCGACCGTCCGATACTGCCAGCCATCTCGATTGGCAGCTTCCGGGCGCCGGACCGCAGAACCTCTGAACAGACGAAGTAAAAGCGCAAAGCAGTCGCCCCGCACTTGGCTGCAACGCCACTTTTAAAGATCACGACCCACCGTCTACAAAATCGGATCCGTTGATGTGAAGGGGACGTGAACCTCCGCCACGCGACCTTTATTAGCTAAGCCATTATCCTCGTGCGCTTGGAAGCTCAACATTTTTTGCGGGCATGCCCGCGCCAGTTGCTTTTTGTGTAATGAGAACCGATACTCAAAGTATTATTCCATTGCCAATAATCGTTAAAGCTGGAGGGAACTTTGACTCGATTGGTCTTTGTGCATGGCGTCGCAACGCGCGCTGGCATCGATTACGATACGACCGTTCGGAACCGCACGCGTTTGTTTACCGATACCGTATTCCAAAACGCAGATGTTCAGATCCTGAATCCGTACTGGGGTGGCGAGAGCCCGATCATCGACAAAAAGGTCTTTGCGACTGCATCGGCAGACAATTCATTTTCACTCAACATCGACAAGCCGGCGGGCGGTCAGGGCGGCGCTGGACAGCCGGCATTCGACAATGACCTTTCGATCGTCGCCATTGGCAACCAAAGCCCCGTCAGCGCAATTGATGCGATCCTAAGCGGGGCCGTCGATGCTGCGGACCAGGAGGTGCGGCAACTCAATGACGAGGAGGTTGCAGCCTTCAAAAAAGCCGTCAACCTCATCGACGAAGGCCGGGCGCAGAGTATTTTCGCCGGCGCTCTCGACGAGGCCGCGATCGCTAAACGTCTGCAGGATGACGACGAACCGCGTGCCTTCGGCCTCGTTAGCAAGATCGGGCAAGCAGTTGCTGCTGCGACCGACAAGGTCAAGAATGCGGTATCGACCGTCGGCTCAAAAGTCCTGAAGAGCTATTCGCCAGCCGTTGGCGTGTTCCTGGGGGATGTATTTGTCTATCTCAACGAGGGCGAAACGCGCGAAGCGATTCGAGCCATCGTCCTGAAAGGTCTCCATGAGGCCCATGACGCTGCCAAGGCTACGGGGGAGCCAGTCGTACTGGTTGGACACAGTCTCGGCGGGGTGATCCTGACGGATATTCTCTCCGATCCGAAAGACGCTGGCCTACCGGAAGATTTCAAGGTCGCGATGTTGTTTACCGTTGGCTCGCAGCCGGGGTTCTTTGCCTCACTACAGCTTATTGCGAAAAAAACAAATCCACCCGGCGAGCGCTTGAAACTGGACTGCGTCGGGGCGTGGTACAATGTCTTCGATCCGATCGACCCATTCGCCTTCCGTGCTGATGGTCATTTCAAGGACGTCGAGGATGTCGAGTTCGATTCAGTGACGGGGCTAATGGCAGCGCATTCGGCTTATTTCACACGGCCGCAGTTCTATGCGCGGTTTCGTGCTCGTCTCATTGAACACGGGGTGCTGATCCCGTCATGACGCTCATTCCAATCTCGCGGGAAGAAGAGATCGAAGGGCCACGAATGCATGCGTTCGTCATTGGCGTCGGGTCCTATCCGGACGCCAAGACCGGGAGAGGCATCCTGCCGGAGCTGCGCGGCGTCGATGACCTGCCGAGTGCTGCCGACAGCGCAAAACTGGTTTGCCGCTGGCTTCTCGATAACAGGGACAACTTTATCGCCAAGTTATCGAGTTTAGAAGTGCTGATCTCGGATCCTGCCGACGCAGCCTCGCGTTATGCATGGAATCCGGGGCCTGCCATCGAGGGGGCCACATCTGAGCAGGTCAAAAAAGCTGGCACGGACTGGCTTGATCGGATCAGCGCCCGTCCCGGCGATGTCGCTTTCTTTTATTGCTGCGGTCACGGGGCCGTCTATGGTGGCCAGCCAATTCTTTTCCTTGAGGATCTGAATACGAGCAAAATCGAGCCTTGGGCTCACCTCAATCTCGGCGCGCTTGCCCAGTCGCTCCGGCGTATGCCTAGTCTCGGTTGCGCCTTCATGTTCTCCGATGCTTGTGGCGAGTTCGTAACCAAGCTGGAGCTGAGCGATGCCCGCGACAGCCGGTTCTACATGCCTCCGAATTTGTTCGAACCAACGCGCAACAATGTGTCTTTCCTGTGTGCTGCGTCCGAAGCGCAACTGGCTCACGATGCTACGTCCCTTGGTTTCGAGGGCGTATCCGACGACGGAAGCGGTGTACGTTTTGGACGCTTTACGCAGACGATCCTGAAAGGCCTTCAAGGCTCATCCTCGCGCTGGTCGAAGGCCGGCTGGGTTGTCGACCCCATTTCCCTCTATCAGGATCTTCGCAAGCTCAAGCAGACATTTTTTCGAGACTGGAAGGAAAAACCATTCGAGCCTTTCTGCCCGGTTACGCCCAACGATTTCTTTCCCATCATCCGGCATCTGCAGGCAGAGATCCCGCTGGTCGTGATGACCGATCCCGAGGCCCGAATTGTCGACTACGACCTGCATATCTGCCCTTCGAATGAACAGCAAGCGGTAGTAATCCAAAGCCGCCCGCAACGCAGTCCAGAAGCGTGGCGGCTGCTAGTGCCGGTATCTCGCGACGCTCTCTATGCCGTTGCCGTCAATAATGCGGCGCGGTACGCAACGCCCTTCATTCCATCCCAACCGATGTTCGACCACGTGGTGACGGTGACATGAAAACGACGCTCTATCTTGAAGCTCCTGCCGACCTATCGATCGGGACCGTCCGCATCTCCAATGAAAGCGGGACCCTCAAGGAGTGGACGGCCACACCGGAGGACCGCGTCTTTACAAGTGATGAAATCAGGCCGGGTTCCTACCTGGTTGAAATCAGTCCCGCAGGCGTAGCTGCACAGAGCGTCATCTTCGACGTCGAAGAGGGCAAGGCTAATACGGTGACATTGCCTTATTTTTCGGCTCTTTCGTCGATGGGAAGCAATACTGCATTTTTGAGCGCGGGCAGCGAAGTTCGCGCGAACTTCGATCGGGAGCAGACAGTGTTTTTCGGAATGGAACCGAGCGTACTCGTGACACTTCCGGTTTCGACCCGCACCGAAAAGCTCGCAACAGATGATGCCGACTTCAAAGAGCGCAAGCTGTCCGTTGGCCTGTCTCAGGAGAAATCAGGCAAAAAAGAAAGTTTTGGACCGTTTAGCGGCCACTCGCGCGCCGAGCTCGCAGGCAGCCGTCTTGAAATTTCACTTTTTGACGATGAAGCCAGTTCCGCATGGCATGTGAGCCGAGTTCGCATATCGATTGCGATCGAAGGAAGCCGCGTCGAGCGGGCACTTGTGCCACTCTATCGTGGGGGGACCACGATAAGCATTACGCCATCGGCCCTCTCTTCAGCCGATGTGAGCCTGGAGATTGTCCCGGCTGATCCTATGTTGCGCGCGCTTGTCCGGGCTCTCCACGCAGGCGTGTCCGAGGAGGCCCAGGTCATTCGCGACAAGGTGCTACCAAAACTAAGGCCGTTGTCCGACGACGGTCTTTCCGAAGACGATCCATGGTCGGCCATCCTTTTTGGCTTGCTTTCGACGCGCTTCCCCGACACTTTCGGTGCCGCAAACGGCGATTGGACTGTGAAACTCGCCGACCGCGCGATCTTTGCATTCGATGCTCAGGTCATCGCCGCTCATTATGCCATCATGCAGGCGGGCAGCACCGGACAGGAAAAGGCGGTAAAGACGGCGGTTCAACGCCTTGCAAAGGCGCAAGCGGCCGGCTCTCCCTATTATGCCTATGCTGACGAACTGTTCGCAGAGCTAATTTCGGGTCTAAACGAGCTACGCATCGCCGAGAAGATCAGCGATCCGGAGGTCGCGAAAACGGTACACAGGATGTTCAGCCGTTACCAGCGTGAATTATCGCTGCAGAAAAAAAGCGGCGCGACTTTTGTCTGGTTTCGTCGCGATCAGGAAGCTCTCCGGAATGGCCTTCTTGTCCCCGACCGAAAGTCGTCGGGCCTCCTTCGCCGGCCTGATACGTCGATCATTTTCGAAGGCCGCATAGCGGCAGGCAGAGTCTCGCTCGGGAACGGGCAAGGGCGACAAAAGTCCTCGCGCCGCCGTCACCTGGTTGGGGACGTGGCATTTTCCCCGCCATTCGGCGACCGCTCCTTTGAAGAATGCCCAGCTTTGTCGCGCGAGCCGGGGCCGAGAAATGATCCCAACAAAGGGCGGTTTGGCGGACAAGCTGCTATGGCAGGATTTTCCGTCACCGCAACCTTCGCAAGAACGGATGACGAGGATTGGACGAAAATCAACCTCATTGTCGAGGCGGAGCAGAGCATCGATATCGCACTTGGCGACAGCGTATGGTTGTTCCTTCATCCTACATTTTCGCCGGCGCAGCTGAAAGTCCTCTTTCGCGGCCGGCGGGCAGTTCTATCGACTGAAGCATACGGCGGATTCACAGTGGGTGTTTGGATCCCGAAATATAAAGTCGAGCTGGAACTAAATCTTGCCGAGCTTTCACTGGCTCCGTCAATTATCCGGAACCGGTGACCGCCTGCTAAAGACCAGCGTATCCTGCTTCGTTCCGCGGGTATTGTCGAAGTATGAACAATAAGTATAGCGCGGCAGCTTCAGATGAAGGCTGCAACATCGGCATCAAAAGTTTACTCGACAGGAAACCCGCGATGATTCTTGGCCTCGGGAGCGACCTTGTGAACGTCGAGAGAATCCGGCGCTCCCTCGATAGCCTCGGTGAGCGGTGGGTGAACAAAGTCCTAGTCCGCGAAGAGATTGAAAGGGCAACAGCATGGAACGACGCCATATACATTGCCAAGTTGTTTGCGGCTAAGGAGGCTTGCTCGAAAGCCCTTGGGACTGGGATGTCAGACGGTGTTCGCTGGCATGACTTCGAAATCGTCTTACCCAATAAGGCGATATTCTCAAACAACGCACATCGCCGACTAAACGAAATCAGCGTCAACGCTCAGCAAAGCCATGTATTCCTTGACGTTTTCCATAGGAATGGCTTGGCCGGTGCAATTGTGGTGATAAGCAGTTCTCGCGCATCGCGATAGCATGTTGACTTTTCCCACACAGTATCCATAATAATGTTAGATTTTCGAACATGAGGGCCCGCCTGCGATGGATGCGACCATGAGTGATCTAGCTACACAATTTGATGCAAAGATTCCGGAGTTGCTCGAGAAATTAAGTGAGTGGTTCGAGAACGAGGCCACATCGATCGATGACGTACTTGCCAATTCTGCCCCGAGCGGAACGGGAGGATCCGTGGTGTCTTCGAGACCGGCCATCGATTCAAAACGCGTCGTTGATGCGACGGTGATCACAGAAGAGGTCTTGGGTATCGAGCTTCCACCGGAGATCATCAAGCCGGGCGGCTATGAAAATTTCCAGGAGATGGCTGACCATCTTGTACCCCTGCTGAAACGAGTCTTCACAAAAGAGATCAAAGTCAGGAAGCCGCTCGTAAAGGCGGCAGCATAGGTGTGATGATGGCGAACGAAGAGGAGCGCTGGCTTGTAATAGGAGAGCGGCTGAGAAAGGCGCGGGAATATGTCGAGCTTAAGCAAGAGGAAGCGGCACAGGCCGTCGGCATATCAAGGTCCGCATTATCGCAAATAGAGAATGGCAAACGCAAAGTCGATGCAGTGGAATTGAGCGATTTCGCTCGAATCTACGGCCAGACAATCGAGCACTTATCTGGCGAAAAGCAAGAAGAAGCCATTCCGGACAGTGTAACGGCTCTGGCTCGCGCTGCGAAGGACTTATCTACGGAAGATCAAGATGAACTGCTTCGCTTTGCGCAGTTCCTTCAAGCTCGGCCGGTGAAGGGGCGGGACAATGGCTAGGTCGGCGGCGTCTCTAGCTCGGTTACAAGCGGTCGCGGCCGCGAAACGAGTCCACCGCGGTCTGGACCTCGAGAAAAGGGTAATTGAATCGGGAGGGCAGGTCGACATCTTCGAAGCCATCTCCGAGCTTGATATAGCCTTGATCTTCAAGCCGCTGACCTCGGCACTCGGCTTCTGTCTGCCAGCACCCGTGCGCGGAATTATGGTTACAACGCTAAGAACCCTGCACATCCAGCGCTTCACCGGAGCCCATGAGCTCGGGCACATCATCTTAGGCCACACTGGCAGTATCGACAAAGAGCAGGAAATTCTTGCTCGCGATCCCTTCTCTCGCGATAGCGGAGATCTTCAGGAAATCCAGGCCGAGGCTTTCGCGGCCGAATTTATCCTGCCCCGCTGGCTTTATATTCACCACGCAAAGACCCAAGGTTGGACCACTGCTCATTTGCGCAATCCTGATGTGGTGTATCAGTTGTCGCTTCGGATGGGCGCCAGCTATTCAGCAACCTGCTGGGGGCTGGCGGGTCATCAGCTGCTCAATCGGGCAGACGTCGACATGCTGACGCGCGCGAAGGTCGCTCAACTTAAAACAGCAATCGGTCAGTCGTTTCGTCCAGGTAACTCTTGGGCCGATGTGTGGCGCCTTACCCGCAGGGATGCCGGTTCGAGCGTCAATGGAAATCCTGATGATCTCATCCGATTTGATCTCGATGAGATGGTGGATGGCGGCTACCAATGGGACTTCAGCGACCTGACCCGAGCCGGCTACGAAGTGTTGGCGGATCAATCAAACTTTTCGAGGGATCCACTGCATTATGGCGCCCCCGCCCAGCGGACAGTGATTGCCCGCCCACTTAGTCGTGGTGTTAGCCGGATACGCTTCCAAGAACGTTTAGCGCAAAACGGCGAACCCGACGACGACGTGGAGTTTCAGCTGACGCTGGCGCTCGAAGGCAAAGAGGATAGTGGTTTATCACGGGTAGAACGGCGGCGCAGAGGTATCGGCCTGTGATCAAAGCCGTCGTTGATTTGCGCGGACAGCTCCCACCCGCGGGACTGCAGGGACGGCGTAATTGCTGTCTCGCGTTTGCTGCGTCCACGGCACACGAGCAAGCTCGCGTTAATAGTGGCTCGTTGTCGGTCGAATATCTATACTATCAATCAGTCGCCCTATCGCCGGGTACCAACCCCGACAGGGGCGCTACGATGGCGGCGGTCGCTGCTGCTGTAAAGGATAAAGGGCAGCCTATAGAGGCGATTTGGCCCTTTCAGAAATCCCAGCTATAGCCACCGGCGTGGGCGCCTCCAACCGATCTAGAACAGCTCTTTCACGCGGATGCCAATATCGGCAAACTCGGCTTCCAGCAAATATGCGACGAGCTTGATGACGGCCGTGCCGTCATTCTTGGAATGGTTATCACCGATCGCTTTCGCGTCCCGGACCAAAGCGGAAAGATTGAAGTTTCGCCCGCAGACATCGAACGGGGGGGCCACGCAGTTCTTGCGGTAGGGCATGGTCATGATCAGACCGGCGGCCGCTACGTACTTATCCGCAATAGCTGGGGCGTGACGTGGGGCATAAGCGGCCATGCCTGGCTTTCAGAAGCTTATCTCAATGCTCAATTGCATGAAACAGCCACATTGGAAGGAGTGACGTAATGGAACTAATCAGAGGAACTAGCACTCCCGAAGTATGGCTTGCAGCATGCGAATACCTGGAAAAACAACCTGATCACGAAGACTACGATGTTTTCTTGCATGTTACAAACCCGTCTCCGTTGTCCAGGGCAGACGCGATGGTGCTAAAGGGTGTGGATGATTTCCTTACGAATCATGGGGGGGCTTCGATCAATACCGTCGCCGAGACGATCTTTCCACTTCAGGACTATCTTCGGGGAGGCAAAAAGGCCGTCTTCGACACTTATCCAGAACGAATGAAGAAAATACATGCCGTGAGAAAAGACCGTCAGTGGGGGAATTATGCTATGCGTATTCTCCGCCAGAAAGATCGGGACGGGACGATCTACAACCCGCTAAAGGACCTTCTGAAAAAGATTCAGGATCACGGCGAGTACAAGGCAACATTCGAGTTGGGCCGCGGCCATGCCATGGACGGTATTGAGACGGAGCTACACGATTTGGAAAAGGGCGGGGACGACATCGCGATCTACGACGGAGCAGCAGACCGCCGCCCGATGTATGGGCATCTGCCATGCCTCATGCATCTCAGCGTGAAGCTCGACCATGGAACGATCAGGATAAACGCTACATATCGCTCTCATTACTACGTGCAGCGCTTGCTGGGAAACCTTATCGGCCTTGCTCGCCTCCAGTATTTTCTTGCGCACGAAGCCGGGCTCGAAATCGGGCCTTTAACTATCAACTCCACCTACGCAAAGCTCGACACCGGCGAAGGGAAGTGGAGGATGCGAGACATCAAAGAACTGCTTGCGGAAAGTCGCCAGCTCTACGCCGTAAAGGACGCTGCATGACCAAACTTGATACTGGAACACATTTTGTCGTTGCCGACTTCGTCTATGACCTTCAGCTTGAGCAACTGCGGCATGACGAAAGCTTTCACAAGGACGTCGTGATCCTTTCCCTGGCTGACCGGGTCAAACACATGGCGTTGCACAATGGGAAATATGTTGGCTACTTTTTCGAGGCTACCGATGCCGAGCGCTTTGCGGCCGTGCTCACGGACGCATTCATCATAACACTTGCCACTGCAAATACCCTCAATCAGGACCTCGGCAAGGCTGTCGCGGAAGAGTGGGCGACGATCTCCGGGTTCGGAGAGGTGCCATTGCCGCAGCCTCCGGGGCAAGATGCCTTTATAAAGGCCTATGCGATTGCTGCAGGAGCCCTCGCTAAGGCATGTGAATCCTGGGACCATCTGGAAATGGCGCCATTCAACACGATGATGCGTGAGAGCAATCTTTCGCTATTCAAGCTCGTCGTAGGTTATGCAGCCGCCTTAAAGTTGAATCTCGTTGAAAGCTACCGCACACGGCTTAAATTTATTGAGCGGCGATCGATCTTCCACCGGACCCTGACGAAAGAGGGATAACCATGTTCTGGGGCAACGAGGAATTAAAGAGACGGCTCAAGGACCTCATTGATCCCTACGAACCGAAGCTATTGGACAGGGCGACATATCGATTGACGATAGGTGCGGAGATCTACGTATCTCCGACCGGGGTCGGCAGTGATACCAAGCTCAAGACGAAAAAACTTCTCGATCCCGGAGAGCATTTCCAGATTCCCGCCGGGCAGTTCGCGCTTCTCATCACCGAGGAAAGCGTATCCGTCCCGGAGGATGCGCTCGCCTTCATTTCGATTAGGGCAACCTATAAGTTTCAAGGCTTGGTGAACGTTTCCGGGTTTCATGTTGATCCGGGATTTCGCGGCCGCCTGATTTTTTCTGTTTTTAATGCCGGGCCGAGTTCCGTTCACCTCTCGCGTGGTGAAGACTGCTTTCATATATGGTTTGCAGATCTACGCGATCACAAACCGATGGGTGAAAAAGCCGGATATGATGTCATTCCACCTGCACTCGTGAAGCATATCGCGGATGGAATACAATCCCTGTCGGGTCTCGATACCAAAATCAATGATGTCGAGAAAAAGCTCGCCGACCGACTTGTTTCCGTGGAAAAGAAACAGTCGATCATGTGGTGGTTAGGTTCACTCCTCCTAGGCGTAGGCATCACGCTTTTAGTTTCACAGTTCAACAGATCTCCGCCCGCGCCTCCGACTGTCGTTATTGCTCCAAACCCGACCTCTAACGTGATCAGTGGACCTGTGGCATCGCCTAGTTCACCCGCCGCCTCCACTGCAACACCGCAAGCGTCGCCCCCTCAAGGAAAGACGCCGTAACTGTTGGCAGCCACTTTTGCTACTTCCATGGCGAGCCGTAAGGGTCTAGGGAAGATCAATCTGAGGCGAGCGTTGCATGGAATTTTCACCGATTATGGACACGTATTGGCGCTTTGCCTATGAGCGCCAACTGGTTTATTTCAGACGTCTGGAGGACGCCATAGGCCCATGGACGGATGACCCGATCATCGATCGGTACCGCTTCACCAATGCCTACCGGGCGGCCGATCGGGTCAGCCAGTATCTCATTCGGCATGTCCAGTATGACGAATCCAGGTCGCAAAGCGTCGAAGAGATCTTCTTTCGCACTCTGGTCTTCAAAATTTTCAATAAGATAGACACGTGGGAATATCTTGAGCGCGTGGCTGGAGCTTTGTCGTGGGCTCACACTTCGCTTTCAGGCATATCGGACGCTCTGGACCGCATGATGGCGGCGGGTCACGCCGTCTATTCAGCAGCCTACATTATGCCAGCCCCTAAGTTGGGTTTCGTCAGGAAACATGCAAATCACCTTGCATTGATCAAAATGATGATGGACGACAAGCTGCCTGCGAAGATAGCGGACGCCCCCACGCTTCGTCACGTCTTTGATTTACTGGTTCCCTACAATGGTCTCGGACGCTTTCTTGCGTTTCAATATACGATCGATTTGAACTACTCATCCATACTGGATTTTGATGAGTCGGACTTCGTCGTAGCGGGCCCCGGTGCGCTCGATGGTATAGCCAAATGCTTCGTCGACACAGGCGGACTATCTGCTGAAGAACTAATTTATGAGGTAACAGATAGGCAAACCACTGCGTTTGCACAACTGGAGCTCGACTTCAAAGGCCTGGGAAAGCGCCCTTTAAAGCCGATTGATTGTCAAAACTTGTTTTGCGAGATATCCAAGTATGCGCGCGTAGCACATCCCACTGTTCCCGGCGTGTCAGGGCGAACTCGCATCAAGCAGCAATATCGACCGAGCCGCAGGGAGACCGAGAAACCGTTCTTCCCCCCGAGATGGCAGGTAGAGCTTGAACTTGGTACCTCAAAGAATACAACCAACCGACAGCTTTCTTTATCATGGCCTGCTGACCATTCGGTAGCCGGCCGCTAGGGTGGATGTTCAGCCTTGGGTAGCTCATGACCACAATGCAGAACGGTACGTATCACCGCTAGCTTCCACTCTTAGCATCAGAGGCCGTAGTATGGACAAAGCTCCCGGACCGTCGGAGCTGATGCGTTTAAGACACCCGGAACGCTATTCGGACAGCGAACGCGTGGATGCCTACCGCCTCGGCGATTCCGAGTTCCGGCACCATCTGGAGACGCTGACAGATCGCAATCAGCACAAGGACTTTGAGAACTTCTGCAGGAAACTCTGTGAACGCGAAATCGCTCCAAATCTGAGACCCCAGACGGGTCCGGAGGGCGGCGGCGACGGTAAAGTCGACACAGAGACCTATCCAGTTACCAAGTCCATCTCAGAACGATGGTATGTCGCCGAGGGCGATAGTGCGGGCGAAAACTGGGCCTTCGCCTTCAGTGCGAAAAAGGCGTGGTCGACAAAAGTCCGCTCTGATGTCGCTGGCATTGTCGGTGAAAAGCGGGGTTACCACCGCATCATATTCGTCACGAGCCGCCCTGCCCGACAAGCGCATCGCCTACGCATCGAGCAGGAACTCTGCAGGGAATTTGGAGTAACAGTCATCATCTTGGATCGCGAGTGGATCGTGGATCGCGTGCTTTCGCACGGCCACAAGGACATAGCGTTCGAATACCTTCAAGCCGGAGAGCACGATCTGACCCAGATCAGGCTTGGCCCTAACGACTTCCGACGGCAACAAGCTCTCGACCAGCTGGAAGACAGCCTCACCAAATCTGGCTCTTACCCAAACGACACCATCCAGACGATATCGGATGCGCTGGAGGCGGCTGTTCTATCCCGCCTACTAGAAAAACCTCGCCACGAGACGGATGGGCGGTTCAAACGCGCAATACGATTGGCGAAAAAATACGGTACCCACGCGCAGGTCCTTCGGGCCGTGTACGAAGAAGCGTGGACCGCCTTCTGGTGGTTCGACGACATCCTGGCGGTTGACGAGCTTTATGAAAAAATCGAAACGCTGGCTTTCCCCATGGGTAGCGCCGCTGAACTGGGTCGGGCTCACAACATCCTGCAGCTTTTAGTCGCTCGCGTCGCAAATGGCTTCGAATCCTCTGAAGACCTGTCGGTATTGCCGCGCTTGGCACGCCTAAACGAGAAGCTGCATGACCTTCTCGGCGACAGTCTTCGTCCAAGTAATTCGCTTCACGCGGAAACGCTTCTTGCCCTGATAGGTCTGAACGAAAAGCATCTCACCATGGCTTTCGACGAGTTCGACGCAACGTGGGATATTCTGACCGGCATAACAAGACGGGCCGCCCGACTCGCGGAGTTTCCTGCGGAAATGATAGACTCAGTCGTGGCCGCACTGTCGGATGGTGTTCCGGATAGCCCTTCTTTCGATGTGTTGGTAGAAGAGCTTGCGGAGCTTATGGCCAAGCGAAACAAAGAGCTCTCTGCCGCGGAATTCTATCTATCTCAGGGAGAACGGAAGCTCGACCGAGAGAAGCCCATCGATGCAATCCGCTGGCTGGGCCGCGCGGCAATCAATTTCGCGAAGAAGGAAAGTCAGGCGCAGCAGGCCGAAGCCCTCTATTATCTCTCGACGGCTTATCATAATTCCGGGCTGCTTTGGGCTGCATACGCTACAGGGTTAGCTTCCCTCGCCAAATGCGATTCGCTTTCGAAACAAGGTTCAGACTCTCGCTCGGAGATGCTGAACATTCTGAGTCTTCTTCGCTCGACTGGCTTAAATGTCGGAGCATTGGTGGACTGCATTGCGGCGCACCAGTTCATTTTGAAAATCGCCCACTCTATCGCGCTCGACGAAGAGAACCTGAAGGCGATGGGCGAAGAGGTAATCGCGTTTGATCGCTCCTTGGCCTGCTGGCTGGCGGTCCTGCCTAAAGATCAGGTCGCACGTCTAATGCGAGTTCCCGACGTTTTGGAACTGATGGGTTTGGTAGCAGCCCGCACTATGTTGCTTTTTCGGCTTGGCTATCTGGATACGCTCCTTTTGCCTGGGGGCTTTCTAAGCGATGTCTCAGAGGAAGAAGCTCATGCGATCATGGCCTCTGTGGCCAATGGGCCAATGGCGAAGATGTTTCGGCAACACCTCGTCATATTGGATGAGGCATTCACGAGTATCAGAACCTCCATCATGGGTGTGGCAATCGACATCAGCGTCGAAAACAGCTGGGTAGGCTTTCTTCAGGCGCAAACCTATGCCGCGAGCATCGAAGGGTTCACTGCGACCCTCCTACACGCGGGCCTGCACCCGTCTACGGATCGCCTGCAACTGACAATCACACGGAAAGACATCGCTGAGGCGACGGTTGAGATCGACCGACGCGGGATGGTGATAGCGGTTGTCCCGTCTTCGTGGACATTCACCGACGTGGCGACGTTAGCGCCACTGAACACTCATCTGCTTGAAGCCGCATTCCATGTGCTGATGCAGATCACCGATCTCGAAGGGGCGTTTCCCACACTTGAGGAGTTGGTCGAGACTGAAAGGGCTCTCGACCGGGTCAGTTTCTTTAGCCATTCTGGACTGTTTCGTGACTGGACCTTCGGCGACGCCGTAAGCCGTGTCTCAGACTGGGATCAGGTGATTAAAAATACCTATCCCCTTAGAGACGACGCGCCGGCCGATCTTGCCGCGGGAAATGACAGTGAGGAACCATCCGACGATGGTGGGGCGAACGGATCTTCGGTGGACTATCAAAGACATGACACCCTGAGGGTTGATCCGATCATCAAGATGCGTCTCTGGAAGAGCGCCTTTTGGGCGGGCGTACTATTCGGTGACGACGAAGAAAGCGGCCTCCCGTGTCTTTGTTTGCTCTTTGATGATGGGGATATCGGCAAACAGATCTTCGAAGAATGGCTGGCCATTTTGGGAAAGGAAGACTTGCACGATAAAATTCGTGTCGCTCTCATCAAGGGTGTCGACAAGCGAAACGACGCTTCTTACCGGATGCATGTTCGCCAAAACGAAAGCGCGACCGCCAATAGACACGCGCCGAGAGAATTCATAGCGTCGATGAATACAACCATGGAACCTGAAAACACCGTCTGGCGGGATGCCTTCATCGAGAAATTCAAGGCGTCCGGAGCGTACCTGCTCATGCCGGCTTCGCGCGATCGGTCCGGGCAAATTCGCGGCCACGATGAACTGGCAATCCTCAAGCGGAGCTTTTACATCAGAGACGCCTGGGAAATCGGGCTAGGCGATGTGGACGCCATGGCCTTCCGGCAGGACGATGATGTTATGGTCCCGCTTGCGCAGCCCAACGCTCCTATCTACGAACTTTTGGAATGGCTCAGAGCGCGAGAGCCCAATAGAGACGAAGCTGATTTACCTATCGGACGAGCCTAAACAAGATAGCGCGGTGAGTAGCCTCGGACATATGAAGAAAGACGCATTGGAATACCCAGAGGGTCGCCTGACTTATATCTCCGCCGGATAGGGGCTGTCAGCGACACGCACCTCACAAGATTCCCCACGCCCGAAACCTGCCCCTCCCCGTCATCTCGCGCAGGCCGAGCTCCGTCACGATCCGCCGCGCCGCCTGCGGCGTAACATCGAGAGTATTCGCCACCATCCCGGCCGATACCAGGGGACGGGCGATCACCAGCTCAACCGTGAGCGTCCGGCGAACGCATTTTTCGGGTGTCGAGAGATGGAAGCTATAGGCCGCGTTTCATCTCATCGGCGATGATGCGGTCGATTATTTCAGGATCGCACTGTGTGTCGATGAGGAACTCGCGGATACCGCCGTCCCACGTCCTGATGTCGGCGAGTAGGCTTTGAAGTTCTTCGATGCCATTCTCGGTCAGACCCTTCGTGCCATCTTCAGTGCCATCGCTAACGTAAACCAGTTCGCGCTCGGAGATGTTGTCCGAGTTTGCGGTCACTTCTTCGATCAGTTCGAGGTTCTCGCCGATCATGCCGGCGACTTGGCTGAGTGTGTAGATGAACCTCGAGCGCGCCATCAGGCGGCCTCGCATCGAACGTTTGCTGGCGTCCAGTTCCAGGGCAGCAGGTCTTCAATTCGATCCTTGGGATGATCCTGGATCCGGGCGAGGACATCTGTCAGATACGCCTCCGGATTTTGGCCGTGCAATTTGACCGTTTCGATGATGGTCAGGATGTTGGAGATGCGCTCACCGCCCTTATCCGAGCCGGCAAACAGCCAGTTCTTCCTTCCGATTCCAAGCGGACGCATGGCTCGTTCAGCGATGTTGTTGTCGATTTCGACACGGCCATCATCGATGTAGACACCCAAGGCTGTCCATCGCGACAGCGCATATCGCATCGCCTCGGCCAGCCTCTGCTTCTGTGGCAAAGTTGAGAGTGTCGCCTCGATCCAGGCCTTGAGCTCGTCCAGAATGGGCCGAGCATGTTGTTGACGCAGGGTGCGCCGCTCGTCAGCCGACATGCCTCGGATACGGTTCTCGATATCGTAGAGAGCGCCGATGCGCGACAGTGCTTCCTCAGCGATCGGAGAAGGCTTCAGCTTGATCACATCATGGAACTTGCGGCGCACATGCGCCATGCAGGCGGCTTCAATGATCTGGTTGCCGTAGAGTTTCTTGTAACCCCCGTAGCCGTCGGCATGCATGACGCCGCTGAAGCTTGCGAGGTGTTCAGCCGGATGCGCGCCTTTGCGGTCAGAGCTGTAGTAATAAGCGATGGCCGCGGGAGTGGCGGATTGATAGCCACTGCCGTCGAAGACGTAGACCCAGACCCTGCCGGTTTTTGTCTTGCCCCGCCCGGGGTCGAGAACATCGACCGGGGTATCGTCCGTATGTATTCGGTCGAGTGCGGCGATATGGGCCCTGATTAACAGGACAAGTGGTGTCAGCAATGCAGATACCCGGCCGACCCAGTCGGCCATTACGGATCGGGAGATGTCTATCCCCAACCGGTCGTACATCTCTGACAGGCGGTAGAGGGGAATGTGATCGTCGAATTTGGCGATCATGATATGGGCGAGCAGTCCCGGCCCGGGTTTGCCGCGCTCGATCGGCAAGGTCGGCATCTCGCCAGCCACTGTCGTATCGCATTCCCTGCAGATCATGCGCTTCTCGACATGCCGGACAATCTTGACCGACGCCGGCACGTGCTCCAGCACCTGGATCACTCTGTCGGCCGCCTTCAGGAACGAAGTGCCACCGCAGGTCGGGCAATTGCAGGGGGCCGCATAGACCAGTTCTTCGGTGGCGAGATCATCGGGTAGAGGCTTGCGCTTCGGCTTCTCGGATGCGTCGTCCAACTCCGGCAGAGGAGTTTTCCCGGAGCGCAGTTCAGCCTCAGCCCGGGAGGCCTCGATCTCCTCCAGCATCAGCTCGAATTGCTCGATCTTCCGGTCGATCTTTTCCGAAGACGCGCCATGCTGCCGATGTCGGAGAAGCTCCAGTTGCGCGCGAAGAAGCCCGATTATGGAGTCTCGCTTGATGACCTCGGCTTCCTGGCTCTCAAGTTTCGCCGCCTGTTCCGCGACGAGTGCGCGCAAAGCAGTGAGCTCGTCCTGACTGTCCAGCGGCGCTGTTTCCATACCCGCGAATCTAGCCGATTTGCCTCTGACGCGCCAGCGTTAAGCCTCGGATGCCCCTGCAAAATATAGCTTTTATCCCGTTCGGCCGGGAGCGGACGTCCATGCCGGGCGTCGCCAATCGATCCCCTCAACGAGCATGGAAAGCTGCGCCTGCGTCAGGTGCGCTACACCCTCTTTCGCCGTCGGCCAGGGAAAGTACCCGCGCTCCAAAATCTTGTACCTCACAAGAGAATGCAGCCTCGACAAGCGCAGATCAGGAGTTAGTGCGGGTCACGCATCCGTTTCATCCTTTATTCGCACGGCAGTTGCCATGTGTCGGTCGGCGTTTCAACCGGCATGGCGAACGCCTTTTACTGCGGGTCGACAATGCTGCCGTTTGGTCGCTTCCCCCGCAATGGACTGATCTTTTCAGTGCGGATCCGGAGGTGGTCATGGGCAAGGGACGGGCGCTTATGCGGTTCGCCGATTTGATGGAACTCGCGGATCTGGTTGACCGTCTTTCCAGCAAATCGGGGACGCGACCACGCTGCGACTTGTAAAGGCAATTATACCGCAAATGTAAAGCGAATTACGCCGCACAGGGAACTCGCATGACCAATAAGGCACGATATAATGATGATATAGTCGACGCAAAGGCTGACGGCAGTCTTGACGCAGCCGCGAATAGCGGCGTAATTGTATTTACGTTAATGCCGATTCGCGTGATCGGAGCCAGCGATGTCTGCCAAGTACGACAGCAAGCGATCCAAGATAGACGTCCTTATCGAAGAGGGTACCTTCAATCCAACCCCGGACAAGGTGCGCGATTCGAAGTTCCGGGGCGGCGAGTTCTTCGATCCGCACGACGTTGTGCAGGTCAAATACGAGATGCTGCGTCGCGTCTCGATCGACAAGGTGTCGGTGACGGAGGCCTCCGACGAATATGGGGTCTCCAGGCCAACCTACTACCAGGCCAAGGTGAACTTCGACATGGCCGGGATTGCCGGACTGGTGCCGGCAAAGACGGGGCCGCGCGGTCCCCACAAGATCGACGACAAAGTCCTGGCATTTTTGCAGGCGCAGCTCGTCCCAGGCGAACCCGTTCGCGCCAGGGAACTGGCGAAGCTGGTACGCCGCCAACTCGATATCGAGCTTCATCCCAGAACGATCGAGCGGGTATTAAAAAAAACCGGCAGGTAAACATTGCCGCGATGTCGGCATGTTCGATCTTACCGTCGACCATTGCGGCCCAGTACGAGGTGCTACGTGGTGCAGCTCTCGGTGAAGTGCTGCCGTTCAAGGCCCGCAGTGGCCTCATGCTTTTTCGGCGCCGGGGCATGTGGGGATGGGTCCAGGCGCTGACCGCAATCGCAAGCTCCCCTCAAGTACTGATTGACCCGTCGACAGCCGTCGGCTCAGCGCACGGCGGACACAACGCCGTCGTTCATGTCCTTGCAACAATCGCCACGAGCATCCACCTGCGGAGATCACCATGAATGCACACCTCAAAGTCCAGTCTCATCACCTCGAACGCGGCGCCTATCTCTACATCCGTCAATCTTCGATGCGGCAAGTCATCGACAATACCGAGAGCACCCGGCGGCAATATGCGCTTCGGGGGCGCGCGGTCGCCCTGGGCTGGCGCGACGAGCAGATTGTCGTCATCGATAACGATCAGGGCGAATCCGGCGCATCGGCGGCCTGGCGCGAGGGATTTCAGCGGCTGGTCAGCGATGTCGGCATGGGGCATGCCGGGATCGTAATGGGCCTGGAGGTCTCCCGTCTGGCGCGCAACAATGCCGACTGGCAGCGGCTGCTGGAGATCTGCGCTCTCGCCGATACACTGATCCTCGACGAGGACGGTGTCTATGACCCAGCAAGTTTCAACGACCGGCTCCTGCTCGGCCTGAAGGGAACAATGAGTGAGGCCGAACTGCATGTGATCAAGGCACGGCTGCGCGGCGGCATCCTCAACAAGGCCCGGCGTGGCGAGTTCCGTTGTCCGCTGCCGACCGGGCTGGTCTATGATCCGTCCGGCAATGTGACGCTTGATCCAGACCTGCAAGTCAGAGAGACGATCGTTCATTTCTTTGAGACGTTCTCTCGCGTCGGATCCGCCTCCCAGACCGTCAAGGTCTTTCGCAAGGAAGGCCTTCTGTTTCCATCGCGCTTGCACAACAGCGAGACGCTGTTTCGGCCGCTGACCGCATCAACGGCAATGCGTGTCCTGAACAATCCGCGCTACGCTGGCACCTACACCTATGGCCGGCGACAGTTTCGACGCACCGTCGATGGCAAGAAGATTTTACGCTCGCGCGACATTGACGATTGGCTGGCCTGCATTCCCGATGCCCATCCCGGTTATATCAGTTGGGAGCAACATCAGGAGAACCTGAAGATTCTTGAGGCGAATGGCCGTGGATATGACCTGGCACGCGCGTCAATTCCAAGAGAAGGCCCCGCGCTGCTGCAAGGCCGCGCCATATGTGGGCAATGTGGTAGGCATTTCAGGGTTCGCTACGCTGCCCGCCGCGGCCGACTGGACGCCTGGTACATTTGTGATCGCGCCCATAACGATCGCGCAGAACCCTCTTGCCAGTCGATAGCAGGGCCTCCCGTCGACCAGGCCGTTGGCACGCTGGTTGCTGAACAGATGACGCCGGCCGCCGTCGAACTGGTGCTCGAAGTCCGTAAGGAGATCGAAGCCCGTCATGAAGAAGCGGATCGGCTGCGCTACCGCGCGATCGAGCGCGCCCAAACAGAAGCCGATCTCGCCCAGCGCCGTTTCATGCTCGTCGATCCCAATAATCGCCTCGTCGCCGACACGCTCGAAGGTGAATGGAACGAGAAGCTCCGCATCCTGGCCAATGCCCGCGAAGAGCGCGAGCGCGCCCGCGAGCAAGATCAATTCATTCTCGATAAGGCTGTCCATGAGCGGTTGGTCGCAATGACGGCGGACTTCAAAAAGCTTTGGGCCGACCCGGATACCCCGAACCGCGAACGGAAGCGACTGCTTGCCCACATTGTCGAAGACGTCACCCTCGTCAAATTACCGGCGAAAGGGACGACCAAGGTTCACATTCGATTTAAGGGTGGCAAAACCCAGACGCTCACCACCATCAGCCCAAAATCCTCCGCCCAGCAGATAACGACACAACCCGGCGTGGTCGAATTGGTCGACAGGCTCCTTGACGACCACGTCTATTCCGAAATCGCCGAACTTCTCAATCAGCAAGGATATCGCCCGGGCGAGGCAGGGCGTCGCGGCCGTCAGGACGCCCGCTTCACACCTTTGCGAATCGCCTATCTCGTGCACCAATACAAGTTGCGTCCACGCCATGATCGCCTACGCGAGCGCGGAATGCTGACAAAACAGGAAGCAGCGGCGCGCCTCAATGTCCACGAACAAACCGTCACCAGATGGGCCAAGCACGGCCTCATCGCCAGCCATGCCTCGAACGGACATCATTACCTTTACGAAATTCCCGATGGAGACCTGCCGCGGAAACAATGCAGCCGATGGAACCGGCTCATTGATCGGGCAGCCGCACGCGTACAAAGTGCCAGCCACGCAAAACTTGTCCGCTGAAGAAGAAAGAGGCGTAGTATGGACGCAAATCGTTGTAGAATAGGCAGAACCCCTGGCCGTCCCACCAGAGAAGCTTGATCCGGTCAGCGCGCTTTCCGCGGAAGCCGAAGATCGCGCCCGAGCCCGGCGCCTCCTTCACGACCGTTTCGACCAGCGCCGATAGGCCATCGATGCCACGCCGCATATCCGTCACTCCGCAGGCCAGGTAGACCCGCACATTCCCCGATGGCCCGATCATGCCGCCTCCACGCAAGCGACGAGCGGGCCAAGCAGCTTCAACTCAACGTCAACCGGAACCTTCAAGCTCCGACCGTTTCGAAGCAAGATCTCGACGATCGCCGGCCTCGTTGCTGCGGTAGACGGCTGGCTTACGCCAACCTCCTCGGTAATTTCCACCGGGAGGAATACCGTCGGCCGATCGGCATAGCTGAATGATTGCCGCCACAAGCGGATCTGGCCCGGATGAATGTCGTGCCGGCGCGCCACATCGCCAATGCGAGCACCGGGCTCATCAGCTTCCGCAAGTATCCTCAGCTTCGCCTCGTCCGACCAACGCCGTCTGCGCTCGGTACCGGACATGATCTCTATGCGAGCCATGAAACCTCTTTGTTCTGGCATTAATGTCAGCACTAATGCTGGTTCTAATGCCAGAACATCGCCTGATTTGCCCGATCAGCAAAAACAGCTCACCGGACGCTCACGCTCAACCAGTTCCGGCAATTTCGAAGACGTCCGCCGCCCCTCGAGCTTCCGCTCCATCAGCATGCGGGCCAGCGCCAGCCGGTCATGCTCTTTCATGCCGATCTCGGCGGCCGCCAAAAGACCGTGGGCGATGGCGAGTAGCCGAGTCTCGCGGTCGCGATGACGACGGCGATCGACGGGAATGGTTTTCAGGCCGAGATTGATGGCGGCGAGATGCGCGACGCTGGTGATGCCGGCCTGACGCAGAATGGATGCGCAAAACAGCCGGCCGAGCCACGGCGCATGTTGAAGGACCGACAACTCATTCCAGGCATCGAGGGCGACGATCGCTTGCAGCACCGCCGGCAGGTGTTCGGCTTGGCGCAGCACTTCGCGCCATTCGTCGAGCCGCGCATCCTCGTCCCAGTCGGGCTCATAAACGAGCGGGTCTTTTTCGGCCGCGGCGCTGGCGCCGGCACGGCCAGGCCGTGTGGCGATCTCGATCGCGGCGTCCGACCGCGCCAACACCGCATCGATGGCAGCAAAGTCGACGCCGGCGAGATTGTCCGCGTCATCATCATCCCCCTCCCCTTCCGGATCGACGGCCACGGCGATGACAGGTCGTATGGCGCCGGCGCCGACCAGGTTGATGTCCGACGTCTGTCGCAAAGTTCGGATACCCACTGTCGATAACGCCCAATCCGGGGACTGCGCGGCGATGCGCCGGCGGGTTCGCAAAACGTCGCGGGCGATGGTAAGTTCGTGGGTCGGAGTGCGGATGTCGCGCGTGGCGTCGTGGAGGACGAGATCTTCGAGATGGACGAGCTCGCCGTCGATCCATAGCGAGGCACAGGCATCGGCAAAGTTTTGGCGTTCGATCCAGCCTTCGCCGACCGGCGAGCGGGCGATGCGCTCGTCGAGACGCGTCAGAGCGATGCCGGCGTCGAAAGCCGGCCGCATCAAGGTAGCCATGCTGATTTTCGCAAGATCGTAAGCCATTGATATTATGGTAAATGATTTGCTAAACGAACTCTATATGAAAGTTACTGTTCTTCACATGGGATGGTTGCTAGTTGGCGTCATAACTATCGATAAGTACTGGTTATCGATGGTTATTGATTTCACGGTGCAAATCGGAAATGTCGGTCTTCCTGGATCGGTGGAATCGCCTGCAAATCCGGGCTTTTCGCTGTTTTTCGCCCAGGTTCGGTGGACTCATTTGCCTAATTGAGCGGACTAGCGCTTGCCGAAGCGGGCCGGGCAGGCGCCAATCCTCGATCGATTCTGTTCGTCAAAACCTGTCCAAAACGACGGATCGGATCTCATCCCTTCCGAAACAACCGATTTTGCGCAATTTCCGCCACAGAAGCCCGCTGGCGCGCATTTGGCAGTCGCGATGGATCAGCTGCCTGTCCGTAACCGGAAACCGCGCCCTACAGCTCCCCATTTTGGTCGTAAAACACGCTTGCAAAGGTACCTTTCTTCATGTGCTCGCTGCTTGAACTAGCAGACATGACGACGCGAGGGCGCGCTTCTCGCTCCTTTTTGCGATGCCACCTGAAATTGTCATCTTGCAACCGGTAGAGGCAGTAGATAGCCTCATGATGCCAGTTCTAACTCTGACGTGCCAGAGTCCTGGATAGTTAGCAGCCTGAAGGGGGAAAGCTTGAAACCTTTACTGACCGCGCCTGTATTTTTAGCACTATTTTCTCTGAGTGCATGTGCAACTTCGTCCTCACCCAACTCGGTAGCGGGCCTAACCTCTGATGCTTGCGGTGCCTCTCGATATCAAAAGTTTGTCGGAGGCCCATCCTCTGCCACGGCGGGGCTGAAAATACCCGGAGATTCGCGACACTATGGAAGTGAAGAACGGGTTGCTACCGATACGCCTTCGCGTTTGAATTTCGTCCATAGTGGCACCGCAGTCCAGTCCGTGACTGATCCGAAATCCAAGGTGATACGCGTATTTTGTGGATGAAAGCACGGTAAAGCCAGAGCAAGCCTGCATCTGTGAATAAGCACGGCGGAATGCTCGCAAAAACAATCGTTTAGCGCCGATCGGCGCCGAAATCCCGTGCCGCATCACACTCGTACTCATTTAGGAATTTGCAATGCGCCCTCTACTGCCCTTGATCGCCGGTATTGCTCTCATGACGGCTCTCTCCAGCTGTGTGACGACGCCGTACGTAGCCTCCCCTCCTCCAGCAGGCTGGAAGCGTTTTCATGCCGCTAAAGGTGGCTGTGCCATTGCTGTTCCGGATTGGATGAAAATAGCCGATGGGGCGGCAGGCGCAGCTCAGACCCAGCCTGGCAATGTCAGCCGAATTACGGTTGTGTTCTTCTTGCCCGAAGTCGGCGATTATCAGCGCACCACGAGGGTGATGTCGATGGTCGATCCAAGCATGAAAATCATGAGCCAATCAGGGCGCGGGACGATCAGTGTAGTCAACACATCTGCGGGCAGCTTGTGGACGATCATTAGCAACACCACGCCTGCTTGCAGCGTTAAGATTACCAGCTACGCGCCGCCTGCCGGTGGGATCCCGGTTGTAATTTCGACCATGGCCGCGCAATTGGGCCCGGAATAGGCCCCTGCTACTCCACGGAAAATCTCTTCGATGTCGCGGGCAAACCGCCGGCACTGCTCGTATCGCCTGGGCATTGTTGGCGCGCAACCAAAACTATGTCGCTGGAGCAAGCATGGCATAGCGGGATCTTCCGTTCGGCAGTGCAAAACAGCAAGTTGGACGGTAGATAGCGAGGGTGATGAGATGTGATGGCAAACCGACCGAACCGGGGATTGGATTAATCCGAGATTCTCAAGGCGCTTCGAGCGCGCAAATTTGATTGGAACCCGATCCGCGGACTTCATCAGGGCCTGCGGCCATACGCGCCGCCTCGTAAAGGCCGGACACATGGCTTGCACCCGACCAGGATGGCATCACAGATTTTCTCTCTTGCAAAAAACGGCCGCTCCACACATGAGATTTTGGCTCGTGAGCTAGCACCTAAGCGGAGCGAGGTCGCGCGCCGACTTCAAACCATGCCGGGAGTGGGGCCGCTGATCGCACTGGCCGTCGAGGCTTTCGCGCCGGCGATGCAGAGCTTCCGATCCGGTCGGGACTTTGCCGCTTGGCTCGGCCTCGTTCCACGACAATTCTCTTCTGGTGGAAAAGAAAGGCTCGGCCGGGTGTCGAAGGCTGGCCAGGCCGATATCCGCAGGCTCCTGATTATCGGGGCAATGGCTCGCTTGAGTTGGGCGGGTCGCAAACCGCCAGCACAAGGATCGTGGCTTTCGCGGATGCTCGCGAAGAAGCCGCGCATGCTGGTGGCGATCGCATTGGCGAACAAGATGGCTCGGACAATATGGGCCATGCTGACGAAGCAGGAAGATTATCGAGACCCGGCTCTGGCTATGGCGGGGTGACAAGAAACCACCACGGTAGCCAGGACCGGCAAGGAGGTGTGAGAAGTCGATGCCCTGAATGGGCGCATGATCGAACAGATCGGGAACGGGAAAACCAGCGATTAACTGAGGGCGTAAAGCTCTTTTGGCAGATTTGGACCCGATCCGCAGATCACCATATCGGCCGGCGGCTTTTGAAAGTGCCGCAACGAAAGGCCTGACAGAAGACCGCACTCGATCACACGTCAAAAAGGGTCAGACACTACTTGCGCAACGGACGGCAACCACAGAAGTTAATTTGAGATCGTATGCCCACCCTTCATTGGATAATTGAGGGTTTAAGTATCTGTAAACATGGGGTTTAGCGGATGTCATCTCCGAAGATATGAGGCTGCTGCTATTGCGGAAAATCTCAAATTAACTGCTCAATCTCAAATAACGTGGCGCGTTATATTGTTGAAAATATTGGACGCACAGTCTCACGATTAAATGCAAAGCGACAGATTCAGATTCGTCGTAGAATTGGAATCCCCCAAGAGTCAAAACGGCGCTCGCTGGCATCATGAGTTTGCAGCAGGACGATGGCGCAACCAAGCACCACGAAACAAAAAACCTGGCTCATGAACTTCCGTTACTACCAGGATGAAATTCCGAAAATGCTAATATAATCTCTCTAAATAAAGCTCCTGATGTGATAAAATCGGCTACCGGTTCGAGGAGGAGATGCCGGTCGACGTTTCGACTTGTCGCAGAGTGGTTCGCATGGGTGTCGAGGCAGCGTTTCCGCCATGCCGGAAAGGGTGAGGCCCCCCGAAGAAGGCCTCTGGATAACTGCTCGGAATGGGAGGTGTACAATGCTTCGCAAATTGTTTCTCACCTTGGCTATTGCGGCGTCCGCACTCGCGATCAACGGAGTAGCATGGGCCGACATTACGATCCTCGTGCCATCAGGCAGCGAGGGCGACGGTCTTAGGGCCGCTGCCAACGACTACGCGAAGATGAAAGGCACGAAGGTGGAGGCCGTCCAGGCGCCTTATGCCAATGTGTTCGAACAGGGCGCCAATGCCGGCGCCACCAAGTCCGGCGTCTTCGATATCATCCTAATGGACGATCCGTGGATTCCGTTTTTCGCCGAGAACGGACATCTGGAGGATCTGACGGCTTTCTTCAAGAAGGCCGGAATGACGGGACCGGACAGTGATTTCCTTTCGAAGTCGCTAGCGGTCTGCCGCAACCCCTACAATACGGGACCCTATGTGTGCCTGCCCTATGTGGGAAATGCGCAGATGTTCTTCTATGACGCTGCCAAGTTCAAGCAAGCCGGCGTCGACGTTCCAAAGACCTGGGATGACGTGCTGAAGGCGGGCAAGACGCTGACCAAAAGCGGCGGCGGCCGTTATTACGGCTACGTCTTCCGCGGAGGTCAGGGCAACCCGGTGGTTGCCGATTTCATGCCGATCTTCTGGTCCTATGGCGCGGATATGTTCAACGCCGACCGGACCAAGGTGACGATCAACACGCCCGAAGGAGCCGCCGCCATGAAGACGTTTATGGCGCTCCGTGATATCTCACCGAAGGGGGTCGAGAGCTATAACGCCAACGAGGTTGGCACAGCGCTTGCCGCCGGCACGGCCGCTTCATCGATCAACTGGCCGAACTGGGTTGCGACCTTCGAAGATCCGAGCCAGTCGAAGATGGTCGGCAAGATTTCCTATAGCCCCATTCCCGCTGGAACCAAACCGGGAAGCTCGGAAATCGGTCACTGGACCATGGGCATCATGTCGGCTTCCAAAAACAAGCAGGAAGCCTTCGACTTCATGATCTGGGCGACCTCTCAGGAGCAAATGAAGATTTCCGCCGAGCGCGGCAATCCACCTGTACGGACCTCGGTCTTCACCGATCCGGAACTGACCTCGCAACAGAAGTTCCGGCACTATCCGGTGTTGATGACTGCGATCCAAGCCTCGACTCCCCGTCCGCGTCACCCGAAGTGGCCAGAGATCGAGAATGCCTTCGGCATCGAGCTTTCCAAGGCGGTAGCGGGCACGATCACACCGGAAGAGGCCCTGAAGAACGCGCAGGCGGCGGTCGAACAGATTACGGGCCTTAAATAAGCAATGTGCCGCGACACGAGCGGAGTTTTCGGACGCCGCTCTTGTCGCGGAGCTGACAATGGCCTTCGGTGACCGTGAAACCGACAGTTAAGGCGTGCCGGGGCAGGCTTTGCGGGAGAGATCAATGTTGAAGGTCGAAAGCAGCATCTTGACCGCGCAGCTCCAGATGGGTGGCGGTCTGGAGCGATGGGCGGAACGTCACCTGCGCTTCCTCATGCTTGCGCCGACGGTCCTCATACTGCTAGGCCTGACGATCTTTCCCAGCGTCTACATGTTCTATGCAGCGGTTCACAAAATCAGCCCGAATCCCGATCTGCCTTGGGAGTTCGTCGGTGCCGGCAATTTCGTGCGGCTTCTTTCCGACGCGCAATTTCACGTCGCGCTCCGGAACACCATCGTATTCACAGTCGCGGCGGTGGTGACCGAATTCCTCCTTGGTCTCGGCCTGGCGCTACTGCTCGATAAATTCATCCGCCGGCTGACCTTTCTGAAGACTGTCCTGATGATCCCCATGATGCTGCCGCCGATCGCAGTCGCGATCACATGGAAGCTCATCTACGAGCCGCAGTTCGGTGTCCTGAACGAAATCATGTTCCGCCTTGGCCTACCATTGCAGGCATGGGCCGGCGACGTGAACCTCGCGATGTTCTCGATCATCGTCGCCGATGTCTGGCAATGGACACCGTTCATATTCCTTCTGATGTTGGCCGGGCTGGCCAGCCTGCCGGTCGAACCCTACGAAGCCGCCGCGCTCGACGGCGCCTCGTCCTGGCAGCAGTTCTGGGACCTGACGCTGCCCTTCCTTAAGCCGGTGATCGCTATTGCCTTGCTCCTGCGTGTCATGGATGCGTTGCGTCTTTTCGATCTGGTCTTCATCCTGACGGGAGGTGGCCCGGCTGACCGGACCAAGGTCTTGAGCCTTTATATCTATCAGGTCGCCTACCGCTTCGCCGATCCAGGCTACGCGGCGGCGATGTCGCTTTTCGTGCTGTTTGTGACGATCATTCTGAGCACTTGGTTCATGAAACGCATGCGGCTGGCGGAATGACCATGACGCTGGCAAAAACCATACATGCGCGCAGCCGTACCAGAGAGGTGCTCATCCGCCTGTCGGCCTATCTGACGATCTTTGTCGCGCTGGTCGTCACGCTTTTTCCCGTCTATTGGATCGCGTCGAACTCATTCAAGTTTGATATCGACATTTTCGCCGTGCCGCCGGAGTGGCTACCCCGAAACCCGACGCTGAAACACTACGATGAAGCGTTCATCCAGCGTCCGTTCCTGCGCTACGCGCTGAACAGCTTTCTCGTCGCCGTGGGAACGACCGTCGTTTCCGTGACCTTCGGCACCATGGCTGGTTATGCCTTGGCACGGTTCAGTTACCCGTGGCAGTGGCGGAAGCAGATTTCGTTCTGGATCCTGTCGACGCGCATGATGCCGCCCATCGTCAGCATCATTCCGCTCTACCTGTTCTTCAACTATTTCCACATGCTCAACACGAAGTCGGCTCTCATTGTCGCCTACACCGCCTTCAATCTGCCCTTCGCGACGTGGATGATGAAGAGCTATTTCCAGGATCTTCCGGTCGAACTGGAGGAAGCAGCGATCGTCGACGGCGACACGCGGTGGGGCGCATTCCTGCATGTGGCGTTACCCCTTGCCCGGCCCGGGCTTGCGGCCACCGCCATCTTCTGCCTGATCATCTCGTGGAACGAATTTCTGTTGTCCCTCATCATCACGCTCACCGAGCAGTCACAAACACTGCCGATCGGCATTGCCGGGCGCGTGACACAGTACAACACCTATTGGGGCGAAATCAGCGCAGCGGGTTTCATGGCCTGCGTGCCGATCGTCATTTTCGCCTTCATCGTCCAGAAGCATCTCGTCCGGGGATTGTCCCTGGGCGCTGTCAAAGGTTGAGACCTATGGCGTCCGTCACATTCAGAAACGTCAGCAAGAAGTTCGGCGAATTTGTTGCTGTGACGAATTTCAACCTCGAGATCATGGACAAGGAGTTTCTCGTTCTGCTCGGCCCCTCCGGCTGCGGCAAGACAACGACCATGCGCATGGTTGCCGGTCTGGAGGAGGCGACGTCGGGCGATATCTACATCGATGCGGATCGCATCAACGGTGTCCTGCCCAAGTATCGCGACGTCGCGATGGTCTTCCAGTCATATGCCCTATATCCGCATCTCACTGTCGAGGACAATATCGGCTACCCGCTGAAGATCCGCAAAGTGCTGCCTGCCGAACGCAAGCGACAAATAGCCGAGGTCGCGCGGCGTGTGGAACTCGACACGATGTTGTCCCGTCTGCCGAAGGAACTCTCCGGCGGCCAGCGCCAGCGGGTGGCACTCGCCCGCGCGATTGTTCGCACGCCACGCGTCTTTCTGATGGACGAGCCGCTGTCCAATCTTGACGCCAAGCTTCGCACCCAGATGCGCGCCGAGCTGAAACACCTTCAACATGAGCTGCAGGTCACGACGATCTACGTCACCCACGACCAGATAGAGGCGATGACACTTGCCCACCGAGTGGCCGTGATGAACAAGGGCGTGATCGAGCAGCTTGGGACGCCGCGGGAAATCTACAACGATCCGCGCACTCTCTTCGTCGCCGGATTTATAGGCTCGCCGCCGATGAACCTGATTCCTGGAGAAGTGAAGAACGGCGTGTTCGTTAGTGCCGACCTCAGAGTCGGGGGTATCGGTCGGGCAAACTTCTCCCGAGCCGTCCTCGGTGTCCGCCCGGAGGACGTCCATCCGGCCGAAGCCGGTGATCCGGACGTCAATCTGGTTGCGCCGATCTATTCGGTGGAACTCACAGGCGAGAATACGCTTGTCAGCCTCCGGTTGGGCGGTCAGCTCATAACCTTACGCGCTGATAAGAATTTCACCGGTCAGATCGACCAGCAGATCGGTGTCAAGGTCGCGACGGATCGCGTGTTTCTCTTCAATGGCGAGACTCAAGATCGTGTTGACTTCTAGCGTTTGGACGGCGGCGATGGTGATCGCCCTTGCATTCCCGGCGGCCGCTGCTGATGTCGGCCCTATCGCCGGAAATCCGCTGATCGAAATTCCTGCCGGCGCGTTCGTCTTTGGGCGTGACGACGGCCCCGAAAACGAACGTCCGCGCCGCGTGCTGGAGGGTCGGGCGTTCGCGATCAATCGCACCGAAATCACGAACCGGCAATATGGACGCTTCGTCAATGCCACCGGTCACCGCCCGGCCTTCTACGCAAATCACCCGATCTTGGGATTGGACGACAGGCCGGTCGTCGGGGTAAGTTGGGGAGACGCCGATGCTTTTTGCCGTCACTACGGATTGGAGCTGCCGTCGGAGCCGCAATACGAGAGGGCGGCGCGAGGAACCAAGGGCGACGCGTTTCCATGGGGCGACACCCCGCCAGACGATACGCGGGCAAATTCCGGAGCGGATGTCTGTTGCTCTGGCGACGCGCGAGACGGGTATCCGATGACCGCACCGGCGGAGTCCTTCACCGCTGGAGCGAGCAAAGAGGGCGTCCTCAATCTTGTTGGCAATGTCTGGGAGTGGACCCGCGATCTCTACGCGCCGTATGAAGGTGGGACGGCGCCAAGGAGCGCCGGGCCGTATCGCGTGCTTCGCGGTGGTTCCTGGAATAGCGATCCAAACCACCTTACGACGACCTATCGCCTCGCCTATGATCCGGAATTCCGGTTCTCAGCCAATGGTGGCTTCCGATGCGTCCGTTCTACGCCTTGATTATCGTCACTGGTCTCCTGTTTCTGGCAGTCGGTGCTAGCGCCGAGCCGACAGCTGCGCCCGGCTACGCGCTCGAGACCTTCAACATGCCGGGTGCGGCCTTTGCCGGCCTATCCCGCGACGCCGGGAGCTTGCTCGTCAGCGATCTCGCCAGTGGCAGGCTCTACCGGCGCGGCGCGGACGGCAAGCTTGTCGCATTCGGTCCGGTATTTCCCCACGGCCTCGACGTGATGGGCGACCCCACCGGCCCTTATCATGTCGTCCGCGCCGGCGATGTCCTTGTCGTCGCCCAGGGTGCGACGCCGGTCAATTCCGACGAGGGTCCGTTTGACCACGCCCTCGTTGCGCTCGACGCCGCTGGCCAGGCCCGTGTCATCAGCAACGATTTCTGGAATCCGTTCGACTTCATCGTGGCGGGCGGAACCTACTACGTGATCGATTCCGCTCGAAACAGTGTCGAACGCGTGCAGGCGGACGGCCGGAAAAGCACGCTCTTGACATTCCGCCGCATGAGGGAGGCGGCCACGGCGCTGCACAGCCTTTCGCCGACGGAGTTCACGGAAGGCAACAGCTACGAAGTGGACGCGGTGCCGACCGGCATCGCCCTTCACGACCAGCGCCTCCATATTGCGCTGTTTGGCGGCTTTCCTTTCCTTGCTGGTGCTGGAAAGATCGTGTCGATTCCCGAAGTCGGCGATGCATCAGAGCCGCGGCTTGATGTCGAAGGACTCAATGCGCCCTTGAGTATCGCCTTCGATAATGATGGAGATATGCTTGTCCTCGAACATGGCACCTACAACCAGAAAGAAGGTTTCCTGAAGGGTAGCGGGCGATTGCTCAAGCTCAATAAAATAACGCACGACCGAGAGATCATTCTCGACGGACTGACCCGGCCAGTGTCCGTTCTTGCCTGGGACGAGCGGCGGCTCGTCGTTTCCGAGCTGGGCGGCAACCTCTATTTTCTGACACGCGAATCTGCTCGCTGACCACCGGCTCGAATGCGCATCGAGGCACAGAGGCTGTCGTATGGCACGTAAATGGGGGAACCGCGTGCAACGGAGCGTTATCTGACCGGGTGTCCTTGCGGGGGCGCACGCCCATGCAACGGAGTTCATAAGTGATTCTCATGTCCGTTTTCAAGAGTTTGGGCATAGGTTTTTCTTGTCGCCTTTTTCAGCGTCGACGAGGGACAAATATGCTGCCTATTGCAGGACGCGGCGGCATTGAGACGACGGTTGATCAGACTCTGATGCGCGGGTTGAATACCGCAGGACCGTGGTTCGTCTCGGGCCTTCCTCTGTCTCACATGGCGCGTGTTGCCGTTTCAGGCTCGCAGAATCACAACGAGGGT
>NZ_JARWKZ010000054.1:0-36622 GCF_050577975.1 Rhizobium sp. BR 315
GTTTCGAGGGGTGGGGCACCCCTCGTCCCAGCCAGCGACCACTCGATGTCGTCAAAGGCTGACGCAGTCCCCCCCGGGGCAGGAATAAATCCTCCCCGGATACTGGCAGCGCGTCACTCGGTTCGACTTATTCTGGCATTAGCGCTTGCGAGGAAGGGCTTAAAGGCCGCGGCGATCTTCGCAAGAAAGCCCTTGCTGAACGATCCCAGCACTTCCGCGTTCGGCTCATAATAGAATGAGGTTTCCGCCAGATCGTGATTGAATTCCGACACGGTGATCCATGCATCTTTCCATTCTCGAATGCCAGCGCGCCGGCATTCGAGTTGCGGAATCTCCAAAGCTGTCTGGTCAGAGCGAGGCGGCGTTCCCGAAATCGCCAGCAAGATAAGGTTCGTCTGATTGCCCTTGGGAATCGCAAGAACCATGCAAACGGGTCGACCTTTTCGTCCTTCCGTTTCTCCTTTGTCGCGTTGCCACGCCCAGAGATAGGGATAACGGATCACGGAGCCGTTGGCCGGGACTTCAGCCATTGGCGTCGCGGCCTTCCTCTATCAGCCGGTCAAGCTCAGGAAGGATCATTGCCGCGAGATCTGCGGGAGCTTCGTTCGGACCATAGGCCCTGCGCGGATCGCCTCGGCTTTTCAAAGCTTCAAATTCGTCGTAGGTCATGAGAACGTATCTTGGCCTACGATGTTGCGTGATAGCGACAGGCTCGCGATCTGCGGCCATGGTCACCGTCTTGATGTCTCGCAGCAATTCGACGGTCGAGAATTTTTCCATCATCACGCTCCCTTCAATTAACACGAAATATACAAATTATTTGACTATTCTACAAGGTCACGCAGCGCCCCTACGCGCAGTCAAGTCGTTCCGCTGCAAGAATCTTACAACAGCCTGAGCTGACCGCTCTTTTCGACATTGAAGGACGGTAGCCTTGCTTCTGCGGGTTGTGCACTATCATGTCGGGGCACATGGATAGAGAATGTCTTTGCGACTATTGAATATCCGATTGGTTCTGCGCCAATGTCTCCTTTGACACCTAATATTCAATAGCTTCATGATTTTTGCGCCAATCCTTTCGCTGCTAGGCCTTTTTGTTCTCTTCGTTCTGCCGCTTTTGGGCATGGTGAGCACAATTTTGCTCGTGGGTGGCATTGTGGCGAGACGGGTCACCCGTGGGAAAGGTCATCCACTCTCACGTAAAGCGCGAACATGGCTGTGGGCATTCGGATCACTTACCTTTGCGGTCGACCTGTGGACCGGCATTCTAATCTATGACGTCATCTACCTAAATCGAGAAATCCACCAGCAAACGTTAAACCGAGCGGCACGGCAGGACTTCGTATTGGAGCGCGACTTTCAATACGGCGAACTGTTGATTCCGGCCGGAAGCCAAATCCACCGATACGACCCCTTTGACAACGGCGAAAAGGACCTACCGCTGGCGTTGCGCGGCCTGAGCGCGGTTCATTTCCCGCACCCAGTACAGCTTGCTGGTGTCAGTGCCATTGCGATGGAGGTTTTTCCAGCCAGACTGGAATTGACGACGGATCAAACCATTGGCCCTCTGTTCACATATGGCCCGAATGGGGAACTGGTTCGCGATAACCAACGCGCGACCATTGCATGCAAGCAAGGACAGGTCGCTCGTTTCAATGCGCCTTTGATTCCTTATGATGTAGTCGCTGAATTTGCCAAGCCAGAGCCTGACGGCCCCGCGGCGCGGTTCAAGCCAAGCCAGTGGCAGTTCCTCGGTTGTGAAGACGACGGTCCGATCGAGCTGCCACGCATCCCGCAGGGTTAGTACCAATGCTTCGCGGGAATCTCGGTCATGGATACGGACGCGCCGCATGGCTCAGGCAGCAGGTCTCCGATCAGCAAGCCGAATAAGGCGAGGGTCCCTCGGTAGCAGTAATTTGAAGCACTCTTGACTCAATCGCAAATGAGAACATAATAAGAACAAACTGCTGGAGTGAAAACTGGCCGCGCAATTCCGCATCGATGAAGCCCAGTTGGAATTCCCTTGGCAGCAGGGGAATAGGAAGACCTATTGCCTCATGACAGCCGTAACCGGTCAGACAAATAGACCGCAACTCGACCAGGTGACATCCGTACTCAACCTATTCGAAGACGACGCCTGCGCGACGATCGAAGCTCTGCTCGCCGAATTGCAATTCGTTTGTGGTCAATTGGCCCTTTGCGAAGCTGGAATGAGCGTCGGCTTTACCCGCGGCTGGGTTCCGCGCTTTGACACCGAAGGAGAAAGCTATGTTTGAATATTCGAGAGAGCCGCAGCCGAGAGAGGGTGTCCTCACCATCACCCAGGACCAAGCGAAGGCACTGCACGGGTTTGTAGATCATTTGAGCCGGGATGCCTTTGACACGTTCAGGGACGATCTGCCCGGTTTCCGCGGCAAGTGGCGCGAGATGCTTCGCCATCTCGACAGCATGCGCGACCTGCTGGAAAACGTGATGGACTATCCGACATTGGACGAGGAACTTTGCTGGGATGAACCGAAGCCGCTGTCGACGGACGAGGTTCAAAGCTTGCTGCTGACGGAGATCGGTAACCGTCTCAATATCCGATTCCTTCAGACCGCGGTTTATTGGAACGATGAACATAGACACTTCGGTACGCTCGAGCTCGCGGTCGACGATGAAGCCGGCGAAACCTGCGGACTCTTGCAGGTCGAGGATCTTGCAGGCAAGCAGATCGATTGCGGACCCGGCTGGTCCCAATCCGGCGCCGATCTGGACGAGACGCTCCGCATCTTCATCAATGCTTTTCCGCTACAGCAATTGGAAGCGCTGAACGAAGATTGCATCAACGAAATGCTCGCCGCGAAAGTCGCCTGATTGCGTTACTCGGAGGCGCGCGACGGAACGCTGATCAGATTTCTAATCGGACCGCCAAAGATGTGGCTGGCCACGTCTTTTAGGCGTTCGTGATATTCAATTGCCAAAGCCGGCAAATCAGCTCATCTTTCGGTGATGGCCGATATTGCACGACCCTTCGTGACCGCCGACGATCCTGACAGGCACATACGCTGCCAGGATACACTTCAAACGGCTTTTCAGGAGCTGGTGAGCGCGGCAATTTCTGCAGGTTGGTCGGAACGCGAAGTTTTGCTGGCGCTCGCCGATCTTGCGGATCATCAGTTGCTCGCGCTCGAGGCCAACAACAACACCGATCTCCTAATCGTTTTATTGAAGCGAATAGCGTAGCACGGTTTTCGCAGGATTTTGGCCATAAGTATCCGTTCGCATTGTACAACATGTGCAAGCCCGATCTCATAAGGCCGGAGCCGACGGACGGTACATCCTCCGCGGTCTCATTTCGTCGAACATTTTGCGAAGCCGTTCGACGACGATATGCTGCCTCCCAGCGCGCCTCCGACCACCCGCTCATCATCGGCGAGCTCGAAGGGCTGACGGGCAATCCAGGATGACTGTTTCAATCGAAGGGGCTATCGAGATATACCCGATCAACGAGCTTCAGACTGCGGTCGGGTTGCAGGATGTAAGTCTCGCGCACCCGTTCGCCCCACTGATCAGTAAATATGTGGGGAACGATGCTGCCGATGGGTGACTTTTGTAATCGTTGCCTCGGCTGCCCGCCGTAGGTAATGCTTCCGCGAATGGGCTCCAGTCCTGCTTCGTTGGTTTGGCAGGCGGCAAGCATGCCTGCCAAAATCCCAACTACGACTATTCCTTTCATCGCCTGTTCCAATCTCGCTTCGATACGTCAAACCACGCGTAAGCGCGGAGGTGCCGCGCGGCGGAGCCCTGCATCAGCAATGAATATCAAGCCTGAACATTTTCCGACGTGCGGTTCATGTGATGGACTTTTGAGACTCGTTATTCGTCAAGGTCATAGCGGCCGAATTCACTGAAAATTGCCGCTCTTCCCGTCGCATGCCGATGCAAATCCGAGACTGTGCCAAATCACCCTAAAGCCTGAACCAGGGCAATTTGCAAATCTATCGCTCACCAGGTCAAGAGAGGACGGGAAGAGCCGTAGGAACCAGGTGCCGTCCCGCTTGGAGCTAACTGATTATCTCGTTCTACTCTCTCTGCCCACCGCCGACGGTCGGCCGCTTTGTCTTTGGCAGGATCTGTCGATTTGCTCGCAGTTGCGCGACCAGATTGTCCGCCACTCCCGCCGATCGTCGAGCAGGAAACACAGAAAACAGCGGGAAGAACAATCAGAATTCCCAAGGCAATTGCCCTCGTGAGCCTACTGTAGACCGGCTGCATAGACATTCCTAACGCTCTCTTCGTCCAACTGTCACAAAGAGAGATGCTATTCGATTTCGCATCGAGTGGAAACGGAGGCTATTCCGATTTCCGCGTGATGGACGTTTCCGGCTCCCTGCCTCACCTTCCTCTCGCCGCCCTATCGTCGGCCACACTTCGCGAACTATCGCTGCCTCGAGCCGAATGTGGCCGCCTTCAATGAAAGTTCCGGCTCTTCACCTTCAACCTATCAATATGCAAATCAGGCTCGTAGATCTCGCGTGCCTTCATCGCCGCCCGCTCCCTTGGATCCGGCATGCCAGGCGTGCCATGGGCGAATTCGTCACCGCGGCCGGTCGGTAGCTTGAAGGCTTCATCGCGATCGGCAAGGCCGGAGAGATCGCTCGTGAGATCGAAGAGCTGCTGGGCAATCAGATGCACGACCTCCCCTTCCCGCTGGATGCGGCCGTTGATCGCCATCATCGAAGCGCCGAGCACGATGCGCCGGCGGCGCTCGAAGAGCGTCGGCCAGACGACGACATTGGCCGGCCCCGTCTCGTCCTCGACGGTCAGGAACATGACGCCCTTGGCCGAGCCCGGCATCTGGCGCACAAGTACAAGACCGGCGGTCATCAGCCAACGGCCGTCACGAGCCGACATGGCCTCTTCGCAGGTGACGATATTGCGGGTGGCCAGATCCTTGCGCAGGAAGGCAAGCGGATGCTGGCGAAGCGTCAGCCCGGTATGGCTATAGTCCTTGATGACATTGTGCCCCTCCGTCATCTGGCGAAGGCTGACCGAAGGCTGCTGCTGCTCGGCAATCGTTTTTCGCTCGCGCTCGGCCGCCGCTGCGAACAAAGGCAACGGTTCATTGCGCAGCGCCTTGATCGCCCAGAGCGCATCGCGCCTCTGTAAATTGAGCGAGGACAGAAACGCATCTGCCTCGGCAAGCTCGACCAGGGATGTCGCCGGCACGCCCGATCGCCGCCAGAGATCGTCGATGCTGTCGAACGGCTGGTCGGCCCGGGCGGCAACGATGCGGGCCGCATCGACGGCGGCAAGACCATGGACCATGCGCATGCCAAGACGGATAGCGTGGCGGTCACTACCTTCGAGCTCCTCCAGCGTGCAATCCCACCGAGAGCGATTGACGCAGACCGGCCGGACCTCGACACCATGCTTGCGGGCGTCACCGACGATCTGGGCCGGCGCATAAAAGCCCATGGGCTGCGAATTCAGCAGGGCCGCGCAAAAGGCATCGGGATAGTGGCATTTCACGTAAGCTGAAGCATAGGCAATCAGAGCGAAGCTGGCGGCATGGCTCTCGGGAAAGCCATAGGAGCCAAAGCCTTCCAGCTGCGAGAAGGTCTTTTCGGCAAATTCTGGCGTATAGCCGTTCCTGACCATGCCGGAGACGAGCTTGTCCTTGAACTTCGAGACGCCACCGGTGAACTTGAAGGTCGCCATCGATTTGCGCAACTGATCGGCCTCGCCGCCGGTAAAGCCGGCACAGACCATCGCCACCTTCATGGCACTCTCCTGGAACAGTGGCACGCCAAGCGTCTTGCCGAGAACGGCTTCCAGCTCCGGCGTCGGATAAACGGGTTCCTCCTTGCCTTCCCGTCGGCGCAGATAGGGATGCACCATGTCGCCCTGGATCGGGCCGGGGCGAACGATCGCCACCTGGATGACGAGATCGTAGAAGGTGCGCGGCTTCATGCGCGGCAGCATCGCCATCTGGGCGCGGCTTTCGATCTGGAAGGTTCCGAGTGTGTCGGCCTTGCGGATCATCGCATAGGTCGCCTGGTCCTCCTGCTCGATATTGGCGAGATCGATCGGCCTGCCCTTATGCTCCTCGATCAACCGGAAGGCCTTCGACATGCAGGTGAGCATGCCGAGCGCCAGTACATCGACCTTCATGAACTTCAGCGCCTCGACGTCGTCCTTGTCCCATTCGATCACCTGCCGGTCGGCCATGCTCGCCGGCTCGATCGGCACGAGATCGTCGAGCCGGTCATGGGTCAAAACGAAGCCACCCGGATGCTGGCCAAGATGGCGCGGGGCGCCCATCAGCTGCTGTGCCAGCTTCAACGTCAGCGCAAGCCGTCGATCGTCCGGATTGAGATTGAGCTCACGAAGACCTCGATCGGTCACGAGCTCTTCGGACCAAGACCACATGCCCGACGACAAGGACTTGATCACGTCTTCCGGCAGGCCAAGCGCCTTGCCGACATCGCGGATTGCGCCCTTGGCACGGTAACGCGTGACCGTGGCACAAAGCGCCGCCTTCTGATGCGTGTAAGTCTTGTAGATCCATTGGATCACCTCCTCGCGGCGCTCATGCTCGAAGTCGACATCGATGTCGGGCGGCTCGTCGCGCTCCTGGCTGACGAAGCGCTCGAACAGCAGATTATTGGTGTCGGGATCGATGGAGGTAATGCCGAGGATGTAACAGACGGCGGAGTTGGCGGCCGATCCCCGCCCCTGGCATAAAATGCCCTGGCTGCGGGCATAGCGCACGATCGAAAACACCGTCAGGAAATAGGGCGCGTATTTCATGGTGCGGATGAGGTCGAGTTCGTGGCGGATCACCTTCAGCACCGATGGCGGCATGCCTTCAGGATAGCGGTTCGGGATACACTCCCAGACATAGTGCTCGAGAGATTTTTGCGCGTTCTTGCCGGGAACGATCGCCTCCTCCGGATATTGATAGGTCAATTCCTCCAGCGAGAACTTGCAGCGCTCGACGATCTCGAGCGTGCGGGCAAGCGCTTCCGGATAGCGCGGAAAGAGACGCTCCATCTCATCCGGAGGTTTTAGATAGCGGTCGGCATGGCGCTCGTGCTCAAGGCCGACGTCGTCGATCGTGGTATTGCTGCGAATGCAGGTGAGGATATCCTGCAGTTGCCGGCGTGATGGCTCATGGAAGAGGACATCGTTCGTGACGACGGTTCGGACCTTGAAGCGGGCTGCCAGATTCGAAAGCCCATGCAGCCGCATCTGGTCATTCGGCCGCCGGCGCAGGCAAAGCGACAGATAGGCGCGATCGCCGAAGATGTCGGCGAGCTTCCTCACCTGAACCGCACAGGTCTCATCGGCAAGGTCGGGCACCAGGATAGCGATCAGACCCTCGGCATAGTGGGCAACGTCTTCGAGATGCAGGATGCACTTGGCCTTGCCGCCCCTCTTCTTGCCGAGCGTCAGAAGCCGGGTCAGCCGGGAATAGGCGGTGCGGTCTGTCGGATAGACGAGGATCGACATTCCATCCTGCAGATCAAGACGGCAGCCGACGACGAGACGCAGACCGGTGGCACGCGAGGCTTCCAGAGCCCTGACAACGCCGGCAAGCGAATTGCGGTCGACAATGCCAAGCGCCGTGATACCGAGCTCCTTTGCCGTCCGAAACAGCTCGTCGGCCGACGAGGCGCCGCGCAGGAAGGAAAAATGGGTGGTGACCTGTAGCTCGGCATAGCTCATGCGAAGATCCCATGCAGGAACCAGCGATGTGAGCCTGTGGCGGGATCGACACCGTCGCCGGAGCGAAAGATCCACAGGCGCTCGCCGGTCTCGTCCTCGATCACGAAATAATCTCGGACCGCATCGAATTCCGAACTTCTGGTCCACCACTCGCCAAAAATCCGCTCCGGACCATCGGCACGCTTGACCCGCCGGCGCTTGCCGCGCCAGGTAACGGTAACAGGTGGATGATCCGGCAACAGCGCGATGACCTCGATCAGCTCCGGCCTCGCCAGCAGCCGTACGGGCCTTGGCCAGTGATGCACCCAGGTCTCGGTAACGTCTTCGGCTGCTGCCGATATCCTGCGGATGCTGCGTTCGGGGACATCGGATGCAACGGGCGCTATGCGATAGACGCGCTGTCCGCGATTGCCGAAGGTGTCGATCAAGGGGGTGATGTCCTCACTTCCCTCATCGACCAGCGACGACCGCTGCTCTTCCCCGAGCGGCTCGGTCATGACGACAACCAGTGTTAATCTCTCGGTGCCGAAGCCGGGCTCGATCGTCTCGGTGCGATCGCGAAACAGCTTGGTCAGCCAGGCGACATCGCGGGCAGGTTTGGCCGTTCCTGCACGGATAGCCTGCCTTGTACCGTCGACCTTCTCGATAATCAGGTCGGCCCGCCGGACGCCTAGCCCCTTGCGCTGCAGTTCAGCCACCAGCTTGACGATCAAGCGGCCGACATACCTGTCGATCGTCTCAGCCGCGCCAATGGGTTCAGCAAAGGCGCGGCTGACTTCTATCCACTCCGATGCCCGGATCGGATCGATCGGCTCGGATAGGCGACCGAACATCTGGTCGAGACGTCTGCCAATCTCCGGGCCGAAGCGAAGCGCCAATGGCGCCCGCGGCGTCGTCGACAGCTCGCCGATGGTTTTGAAGCCAAGCGTGTGCAAATCGCTGACGATCTCTGCCGGCAGCCGCAGACGCGAGATCGGCAGCCGTTCGACGGCACGGACGGTCTCTCCTGTGGGGATGATGACAACCTCTCGATCGATGGCGCGGGCACAGGCATGCGCCGCACCCCAGCTGTCGGCGATCGCCGCATGAATGGTCAGCCCCCTCGCCCGGAAACGATTGGCAATGCCGGTCAACATCGGAAGCTCTCCACCCTGCAGATGGTCAGCGCCTTGCGTATCCATGACGATGCCGTCGGTGCCATCGACCGCAACGATCGGGGAATATTGCGTCAAGGCCCAGAGTGCGATCCGCTCAAGAGCCCCTGCATCGGCTGACGGATCCGCATCGGCGAATTGCAGGCCATGCACCATGGCTTGCGCCTTGGCGGCCGGCATGCCCAAACGGATACCCGCTTGCCTGGCTTTTTCGTCGGCCACGGATATCACGCGCTTGGAGCCACTCCTAGAGACCAGGACAAGCGGCCTGTCAGGCGATAATTCTGCTCTCCCATCCATGCGCCTGATCCGCTCGATCGGCAGATCCGGCAGATAGATGGATACGACCCGTGGCATCGCACGCTCCTACGACAAACTCAGCGCACTCACCCGCCTTCACTCTCATCAATTCCAGAAGCCATCGCGGCCGGCCGACGCCTGGAACCGGCAGCTCTTCCGATGGCAAGACGCTCACCCGCCATCTGGTCGTCGATGCCGTCGGCTGCCCGAAATCCGACGCTTCCGTCTGCCGGCGCCAGCGCCTGACCACCAGGCCCATGGTTCCGGTCCTTTCCGCCGCCAGCTGCAGGCGACGGGAGGCGATCATCGGCAGCCGGACAATCTCGCCGACGACGGCGCCAAGTCCGCCAAAGGCCAAGGCCTCTTCCATCGATGCGAGAACGTCCTCCTCCCGGTCGGCCTCGACGAAGACGACGCGATCCGGATGAAGACCAGCCTGCGCCAGCGCCGGAAAGAAGAGGTCCGGCCGCGTCAGGCACCAGACGATCTTTCCCCTGGTCCTTGCGGCAATGCCGGCGGCAAACAGGGCAGCCGCCGCGCCGTCGACGACGCCCGCTCCACCGCCGGCAAATTCGTGCACGGCGCCATAGGCAAGGCCCCCGCCCGGCAGCGTCGCATCGATCTCAGCTACACCAAAGGCAAGACAGCCAATCTTTCTGGCGGCATTGCCTTCAAGTAGCGCAATGCGGTCTTTCAGATCGGATATCACCCTGTCACGGGCAGCAGTCATCATTCACGGGTCCTTGCGAGGTCGTGTGGGCATCGACATCATGTCGGTCAGGTGTATATGTTCACTAAATGTTCCGTTTCGAATTGCAAGTCAAGCAACCCGAAATAGGAATATTATCCCTCTATTTTAGTGGACTTTAAGATTCTCGTTGAGAATCATGGGCATGACTTCAAATGGTCGGCGACGAACAGTGTCGGAAAATTTCCGCCTCCTGCCCAGCAAGACCCACCCGTTGGCATTCTATCGTTTCGTCGGCTACCATGCCGGCCAGCTTCAAGGGGGATGGATCGCCGATGTGCAACCTCTACCGCATGGAAGACAAGGACTGGGTGAACAAGTGGGCTCAGGATGTCGAGAGCCTGATCAACCTGATGCCGGCCTATCAGATGAACCCGGACCAGATGGGGCCGATCGTCCGAAACACTGCCAACGGCAGGAATCAGCTCGTCCATGCGCGCTGGGGCCTTCCCTCCCCGAGATTCGTTCTTGAAAAGGCGGCCCAGGCCAAGGCTGAGAAACTGCGGGCGAAGGGCAAGGAATTTGATTTCGAGCAGTTGGTGCGCGAGCAGGTCGATCGTGGCGTCACCAACGTTCGCAACCTCAAGCTTCCGCACTGGAAGCGCTGGTTCGGTGTCGAGAACCGCTGCCTTGTTCCCGTCACCAGCTTTGCCGAGCCGGATCCGGCAAGCCAGCAAGCCGGCGACAATGTGCCGAATGCCTGGTTCGCGCGCGATGACGGTAAGCCGCTGATGTTCTTTGCCGGCATTCATGTTCCGCAATGGACGTCCGTGCGTAAGGTCAAGGATGGGCCGACGACCGATGACCTCTACGGGTTTCTGACCACCGATCCGAACAATCTCGTCAAGCCGATCCACGACAAGGCCATGCCGGTGCTGCTGCTGACCAAAGAAGCGGCTGACATTTGGATGACGGCGCCTTGGGAGGAGGCGAAGGATCTGGCGCACCCGTCACCGGATGATGCGATGATCGTCGCCTCCCGCGAGCCCTATGGGTCGGCGATCGTCACCAAGGAAGGCGAATTGGTCAGTCCACTAGGCTTGTTGTAGCGCGCGGTGTTTTGACAGTTCAATGCATTGCCACCTGTTCAGACAACAGGAGTTCATTCACCGCTGCATCGACGATTTCCCCGAGCCGGCGCCAGCCGTAAAGGTCATGCTCGCCCACCCGCTCCTGGATCGCAGCCAGCATCCAACCCGCTGCAGCCGGATCATCGGCATTCTTATAGATATTGACGTGCTTCAGGCATGCCTCGATACGCGGGCGGGCCAATCCGCGGTCCTGATCAATCGTCGCGATGAGCGAACGCGCCTCGTGATAGGCTTTTGCTATGCGCAGCTTACCTTGTGCGCCGCTGTCGACAATTTTCCTCACGGCAAAGAGCAAGGCCATCAGCAAGTCGGCCGTTTCGTCGGGCACCACCGTCATACACCTCCTACGATCTCACTGGCCCGGCAATCTCCTGAAGTAAGGAAATATCGATCCAGTTCCGATCCGGTCCCCGAGAAATGCAAAGCGAGTGCTACCCACAGACATACGCGACTTGAGCTACCACCTGCAGTTCGTTCAATATCGCCTTTCATAGTTTTATAATACGTGGTTTTATGAACTGTCAAATGTTGTGTTTCCGCCATGGATGCACGGCAGCGAGTGGCACTGAATCTGAGGCGATTACGGGTTTTGCGGGAAATCTCGCAGGACAACCTCGCGCTTGAGGCCAATGTCGAGCGATCCTATGTCGGTTTCCTCGAACGTGGCAGCAAGAACCCGACGGTCACGACGCTTGAGAAGATTGCTGAAGCGCTGTCTTGCGATATTTCGGAGTTCTTCGTTCCGGTGGCCGACGATCTCATTACAATCAAACCGCTGAAGAGCGGCCGGAAGCCTACGCGCGGCTGATATTTACCCTCGTCCCGGCGCGAGTTGGCGAGTACAAACTCGATTGGCTGAACATCCGGAGACCGCTCTGGGAGCTTTTTGGCGTTTCCACGCCTGGGCAATGGCCAGCCAGGCCCTTTTTGATTGATCCGAAGCGTCCGAAAGACAAAGCCCGCGCAAAGCGGGCTGAGCATTGCATTTGGCCCTGACATCGATGACTTGTTGCCCCTCAACTTCACGCACTGCCGTCGCCTGAACGACCTCACCTTGTCGCTTACTATTTTCTAACGATCAATTCACGAAAGAGGCTTGGGCAAGAGCTCACGGAATAGTCTCAATGTCGAGTTTCGCAACATTCTGACCCATATTTGCACTCGGCGGTGATCCGTTCAGTCGCCGCCAAACCATTGAAGGATTGGCTGTATCAATAACGAAGCGGGGTCACGACGAATTGCAAATCTGGGTGAAATCAGGCACAAACGTGCTTTCCAGACTATTCCACATAATTCGTGAGACCGAGCCATCCCGCGCATCCAGGGGCTTCTTCGCGTTTAGCAAGCCTACCTACTAGGCGAAGCGAACTATCCACACGATGAGGAGTATGTCGATTAGCAATGCAATCACCAGAAGGAGGCTTATGAGCTTTCGTCGCTCTACTGTCTCCTTGGATTCAATTTTGAAAGCCGCTTTGTAAGCGTTTTCGATATCTCGTTCGCTCACTGGTCTGATGGAGTTTCGAGGGCGTGTCATATTGACGAGGCCGCACGTGACGAAGATGAAAAATAATAGCAGATATGGGGCCATCTCAACCGCAGCCTTTTGCTGTCCCGCCACTTGCAATTTCTCATTAGATAAGCAGGTTTCGCTGTCCATCGCAATTGAAAGCCGCTTGCGCAATGCCAGGCGGTTCTGCATCGCCAGAAAATTTGCCCCACGAACGTAACTGGAGCACCTTTGGTGGCGACGACGAAAAGTTCAGCTTCCTCAACCTTTAAACGTGAGCAGGTCTGTTCCCGAACTACGGTAAGCGCATAGTCGCCGTGAGCTCATTTCGCGCCAGCGCCCGCTTCCAGATCAGGACGTCAAGCCGTGCCTTAATGCCGTCTTGGCCTTTCCTCACCGCGGCGGCCACGCGAGCGGCATGATCTAAGGCGTCTTTCGCCGTATCTGGACGGCCTAGGCACACGGCATAGGCCGCAAGTTGACGAAGCGTATGGAGAGATCCCGCATTTGCGCCATTGATCGTCGCCTGAATTGCCTTCGGCAGAAAGGCTATCGCTTTTTCGCGATCACCCAGCACTATGGCACGCTCGATCAACCTGTCCCAGAGTCCGACGCCGCCACCGGCTAGGACATCGCTGTCGTTTGGGCTTGCATTCCGATGATCCGTCGCCTGCATTACGAACCATACCCAGAAGATCTCGCCATGCTCAGACGGAACCTTGGCTTTGAGTTCAGAGAACATGTCGCCAAGACCTGCCCAATAAGCGGCGTAGGCGAGATAGTAGTGTTCGGGATAGGAGTCGGGAGGCGAGGATGCGTAAATGTCGTAACCACGTCGGCAAAGCTCGGCAGCAGCCTGTGTATCGCCGACATGCGAGAGCTGAGAAGACAAAATCGAAAGGCTGTAGATACGCGGGCTCTCAAGCGCCATCAACGTTTCGGATGCCCTTTTGGCAAGCGCCAGCGCATCTCTCTGATCGCCGCCGAGCAAGTGCAAGGCAACAACAGATTGCACCGCATTGACGATGTCGGTCTCGTTGAGGTTCTCCCCGACCAGTGCTTCCTGGAAGATTGACTCGGCTGTCTCGAAAGCTGCCTGCGAATTCCCCTTCTGCAACTGCAACGTAGCGATTGCCAGCCAGGGGGTGATCTTGCTTTGAAAAAGATGCGTCATGGGCGGCAAACGCTGTAGTTCGGCGATGTCACCGGTCAATTGGAACAGGCTACTATCGTATTCGATATTGGTCCCGTAAGCCGCCCCCGAAAAATCAGCCGCCACCTTTGCAAGTTTGGCCTCGCCGAGCTTAGCCGCAACGGTCGCCACGGCTGATGCATCGAAATTGAATTTGCCGGCCTGCTTGGCGCGCTCCAGCTTCTCAGCAAGCATCTCGAATATGGCTGAGCGTGTCGCATTCGCAGGCCGAGGTCCTAAGTTGTTTAAGAGGTTGGCAGCATGAGACTTGGCTGGGGAGGGCTCAGCCGCCTCCGCCGGAACACCGGGTGTCAGACAATACATGTGGCTCAAAATCGCCAGCAGCTTCGCGACAACCTCGGGCGAGTCAGCATCGCTGTCCTCAGCGAGCCCGAGCATCGAGGGAGCCAAGTCAAGCGCTCGGTCGGGATCTGCCAAAGCGATCGCCGCGAGTGAGACCGCGTGCAGATCGGCGATGCAAGCGCGATAGAACACCTCGGTTGAGCGGTCATGTGGCGGCGGTAAAGCCCTGTCGATGAGTGCCTGTCTTTCCGGAATCTCGAAAGAGCAAAAGGCGCTCAATAGGCGAGAAAGCGCATTCGGTGGTAGCGCCATGGCCTCGCGAGCGAGAATGCTGGCAGCAAGTGTATCCGCATCCCGCTCATCACTGGACCGGTTGAAAAATCTAGCCAGAAAAGGAAACTTGATCACGCATTTATCCGCTAGGGCGGAAAGAAAAAGCTTCGTCATGATAATCCAGGAAGGGTCACCACGGGGATCGGGTGGAAGGACGTGGTAGCTCAATTCGGGCCGCTACTCTAGTCCGTGTGATGTGCGAAAATTCAATTGTAAATTGGAACTCCTGGTGACGAAACACTCGGCTTCAACACTCGATGAATTCGGCTGTGCCACCGGTATCGTAATGTCTGGATGGCGCCCGCTTGGCAAGGTGCTTTTGGAAGATGCTGAGCTTTGCGGGTCGGGTGACCGCATTCGAAGCTGCGTATGATCGGGATATCCATTCCACCGATAAAGCCCACAGTCCCTGTCTTCGATTTCAACCCGGCAAGCGCACCAACGACAAAAGCAGCCTCATGATAGGCAAAATGGATTGACCGAACGTTCGGCTCATCGACGGTGCTATCCACGATGACGAACTTCTCGTCAGGGTATTGGGCGGCAACTTTCTTGAGTGGCAGCGACCAGGCAAAGCCGACGACCACGATTGGACTCGCGCCTTGCCGGGCAAATGTCCGCAGCGCCTGCTCTCTTTCAGTCTCGCGATTGATCTCGAATTCGGCGACTTTGACGCCGGTTTCCTTGCGGAATCTATCCATTCCGTTAAATGCATTCTCATTGAACGACTTATCGAATTTTCCACCCATATCGTAGAGGATCGCCGGGCGAGATTCGGCAGATTGGGCGGCGGATGTTGCCGACAGCATGGATAAGGCCAAGCAAGGGCCCGTTGCGACTTTTTTCATTTTCAGCGTTCCCTTTTTCTTTTTGGTAGCAATGCGATGAGTTTGAAAGCCACTCGGATCGGCTCTCGCGCGATCCGAGGCGTCGTTGTCGTTAGGAGGTGAGCGTCAACGACAGTCCCCATGTTTATGATTTGCGCCGCCCCTCATCCGGCACCGGGCTCCTTGAGCGCCAACAAGCTCGAAATCCTTGAGACGTGCGCAGGATCGAGCAGGATCTTCGAAAGAGCGCGACGATATGAGATGAGCTCGCGAGCACGGTCCTTCAGCAGATAATCGAAGTCGCTTCCGACCGGAGAGTACTCCTTTACCCCGGCCACTCGTTCGCGGCTGATGATGGCGCGAAACCCGACGATATGACCGACCCGCATCAGCCGCTTACATCGGCGATGCATTGCAACGGCAGACAGGCGCAGATGAATTGCGATCTCGTTTGCGGGCATTCGGCCACCCTTGGCGAGCAGCGCCAGTATCACGCGGTCTAGCGCGTCCAGGGCGGATGGCTGTTCACCATCGATGCAGTCGTGTGAATCTCGAGCGTCAAGCATCTTAACTCCTCTGCCGCCCATCGCCCGCAATGCATCGGTTTCGCGCGACCGGCAGGCGGCGGCGGCATCTCAGGCCAGTGTGTAGGCGGTCTTGACGGTGGTGAAGAACTCGGCGGCATATTTGCCCTGCTCGCGCGGACCGAAGGACGAACCCTTGCGCCCGCCGAAAGGCACATGGAAATCAACACCGGCCGTCGGCAGGTTGACCATCACCATGCCCGCTTCCGCATTGCGTTTGAAATGGGTCGCATGCTTCAAGCTGGTCGTGGCGATGCCGGAGGACAGGCCGAACGGCGTATCGTTGGCGACAGCCAGCGCCTCGTCGTAATCCCTAACGCGAATGACCGAGGCAACCGGCCCGAAGATCTCYTCGCGGCTGATGCGCATCTGGTTCGTCGCCTCTGTGAACAGCGTCGGCTGCAGATAGAAGCCGGGCGTGTCGCGGCTGACAAGCTCGCCGCCAAAGGCAAGCTTTGCGCCTTCCTGCCGGCCGATTTCGATATAATCGGTGTCCGTCTTCAGCTGCTTGGCGTCGACGACCGGGCCGATATGGGTGCCGGACTTCAAGGCGTTGTCGACGTTCAACGTCTTCAGCTTCTCCGTCAGGGCCGCCACGAACTTGTCGTGAATGCCCTCGGTGACGATGAGGCGCGACGAGGCCGTGCAGCGCTGACCGGTCGAGAAGAAGGCGGAATTGGCAGCCGCCTCGACGGCAACCGTTAGGTCAGCATCGTCAAGCACGACCATCGGGTTCTTGCCGCCCATTTCGAGCTGATACTTGCGGCCATGCTCTACGGAGGAAAGCGCCACGCGCTTGCCGGTGCCRACCGAGCCGGTGAAGGTGATGCCCGAAAGAACCGGGCTGTCGAGCATCGCCTGGCCAACGACCGAGCCCTTGCCCATGACGAGGTTCATTACACCCTTCGGCAGGCCGGCGCGGTGYAGGATATCGACGATCGCCCACGAGCAGCCAGGCACGAGATCGGCCGGCTTGAAGACGATGGTGTTGCCGTAGCAGAGCGCCGGCGCGATCTTCCAGGCCGGAATGGCGATCGGGAAGTTCCAGGGCGTGATGATGCCGATGACGCCGAGCGGCTCGCGGGTGATCTCGACGCCGATATTCGGGCGCACGGAGGGCAATACCTCGCCTGAAAGGCGCAGCGCCTCGCCGGCGAAAAATTCGAAAATCTGCGCGGCACGGATCGTCTCGCCGATCGCTTCCGGAAGCGTCTTGCCCTCTTCACGGGCCAACAGCGCACCGAGCTCCTCCTTGCGCGCCAGGATCTCTTCGCCAGCCTTCTTCAGGATTGTGTGACGCTCCAGAATGCCGGAACGCGACCAAGCCGGAAAAGCCGCCTTGGCGGCAGCGATCGCATCGGCGACATCCTGCGCATTCGCGCTGGCATAGAGGCCGACGACCTCGTTCGTATCCGACGGGTTGATGTTCTCGGTACCGGCAGTCCCGGTCCACTCGCCGGCGATCAAATTCTGATGAATGGTCATGGCCTCATGCCTTCCTGGTTCGTATTGAAGATGCCCGGCCGAGCCTACAGCCGGGCTCGACGAATTACAGCTGGCGAACAGCCACATTCTCTTCGGCGGCAACTGCCAGCGGATTGCGCAGCGGCAGGCCGAATTCGGCAACCTCGATTTCAAAGACATCGCCCGCTTCCGGCTTGATGCCTTCGGCGAAGGAGAGCGTCGCCGTACCGAACATGTGCACATGCACATCGCCGGGGGTGCGGAACAAGCCGTATTTGAAGTGGTGATATTCAAGGTTCGCGAAGGTATGCGACATGTTCGCCTCCCCCGACAGGAACGGCTTTTCGAAGATCACCTTGTCGCCGCGCTTGATGCGGGACGAGCCGCGAATATCCTCAGGCGCTGCGCCGATGCGGATTTCCGGACCAAAGCTTGCAGGGCGCAGCTTGGAATGCGCGAGGTAGAGATAGTTGATCCGCTCGGTGACGTGATCGGAAAATTCGTTCGACAGCGCAAAGCCGATACGGAACGGCGAGCCGTCCTTGGCGATGACATAGATGCCGGCCATTTCGGGCTCTTCGCCGCCGTCGAGCGCGAAGGACGGCGACACGAGTGCGGCGCCCGGGGCCGCCGCGCCATGGCCATTGCCCTTGTAGAACCATTCGGGCTGGACACCCTTCTCGCCTGCCTTCGGCTTGCCGCCCTCGATGCCCATCTTGAACATCTTCATGGAGTCGGTCAGCGTCTCTTCAGCCGCTTCCGTCGTCTTCTTGTGCATGGAATCACGCGTGGCGGCCGAGCCGAGATGCGTGAGACCCGTGCCCGTCAGATGCAGGTGGGCAGCATCCGGATGCGTAATCGGCGGCAGAAAACGGCCTTCGGAATAGACCTTTTCAAGATCGATCGTCTCGCCGAGGCCGTGCGCCTCGATGACCGATACAAGCGACTTGCCGCTGTCGGCAGCCTCCATCGCAAGCTTGTAGACGCTGCCGCCATTGATGACGGCCTTGGCGGTTTCGCCTGGCCCGTTGCGCACCGCTACGACGATCTCGCCGTTCGAACCTTTGATCTGCGAGATGAGCATGTCTTTCATCCTTTCCGAATAGACAGAGATCGGATGCAGTTTACCGTTTCCGGCTCTCAGCGAGAGCCGGACTCTGTCATGGATTTGGTTTTAAAAGCCTCGGTTGATCGCTAAGCGATCAACCCTTGTTCTTGTTGTAGACGTCGATGAACACGGCGGCGAGCAGGACCGCACCCTTGATCATCTTCTGGGAGTCCGTCTGGTAGCCGAGGATCGACATGCCCTGGTTCAGCACGCCCATGATCAGGGCGCCGATAACAGCCCCCGTCACCTTGCCAACGCCGCCGGAAGCAGACGCGCCGCCGATGAAGCAGGCCGCGATAACGTCGAGCTCGAGACCGTCACCGCCCTTGGCGGTTGCCGAGTTCAGGCGCGTGGCGATGATGATGCCGGCGATACTAGCAAGGATGCCCATGTTGATGAAGGTGTAGAACGTCAGGCGGCGGGTATCGATGCCCGAGAGCTTCGTCGCCTTTTCGTTACCACCCATGGCGTAGATGCGGCGGCCGATCGTGGTGCGCTGCGTGGCGAAGCTATAGAGCGCGATCAGCAGCAGCATGAGAACCAGAACGTTCGGCAGACCTCTGTAGGAGGAAATCTGGTAACCGATGAAGATCGTTGCAGCGGCAACTACGAGATTCTGGCCGAGGAAAAAGCTGAACGGCTCGACATCGATGCCATGCTTCTCGTTCACGCTGCGGCGGCGCCAGGAAAGCAGGAACATGACGATCGGAATAACGATGGTCAGGAAAATCGACGTCGAGCGAATGCCGCCCATATCGACGAAATCAGGAATGAAGCCGGTCGCTACGATCTGGAACGCGGGCGGAAACGGGCCGATGCTGCTGCCGTTACCGGTCGTGTTGATGATCGTATAGGTCAAGCCGCGGAAAACCAGCATGCCCGACAGCGTCACGATGAACGAGGGGATGCGGTGATATGCGATGAAATATCCATGCCAAGCGCCGACCGCGGCTCCCATCAGAAGACAAATGACCGTCGCGGCAGCGAGATTCATATGCATCTGCACGACCAGCACGCCTGCAACCGCACCGACGAAGCCGACGACGGAGCCGACCGACAGGTCGATATGGCCGGCAACAATGACAAGCAGCATGCCGAGCGCCATGATGACGATGAACGAATTCTGCAACACGATGTTGGTCAGGTTCTGCGGCCTGAACAGAACGCCGTTCGTAAGATACTGGAACAGAAGCATGATGACGACGAGCGCGATCAACATGCCGTATTCACGAATATTGTTGCGGATATGATCGCCGATCGAAACGATGTGGCTGCTTTCCGTGGCTGGGTTGGCCGAACTCATTGTTGCTTCTCCCCTGAGCGCATAATAGCGCGCATGATGCTCTCCTGGCTCGCCTCTGCCTTTGGCAGTTCGGCGACGATGCGACCTTCGTTCATGACGTAGATGCGGTCGCAAGTGCCGAGAAGCTCGGGCATTTCCGATGAAATCATCAGAACGCCCTTTCCGTCGGCGGCAAGCTGGTTGATGATGGAATAGATTTCGTATTTGGCGCCGACGTCGATGCCTCGGGTTGGTTCATCGAGGATCAGAACGTCGGGATCGGAGAACAGCCACTTCGACAGCACCACCTTCTGCTGGTTGCCGCCGGACAGGTTGCCCGCCTCCTGGAAGACGCCGGCCGAACGGATGCGCAGCTTGGCGCGATAGTTCGTCGCCACCTGCAGCTCCCGCACGTCGTCGATAACAGTCGCCTTGGAAACGCCCATCAGGTTGGCGAGCGTTGTATTGTGCAGGATGCTATTCGACAGCACGAGACCAAGCTGCTTGCGGTCCTCCGTCACATAGGCAAGACCGGCATCGATCGCCCTGCGCACCGTGCTGGTATCGACCAGCTTGCCATCGACGAAGACTTCGCCGCTGACCTTGTGGCCGTAGGACTTGCCAAAGACGCTCATGGCGAATTCGGTGCGGCCCGCGCCCATCAGGCCCGCGATGCCGACGACTTCGCCCTTGCGGACATTGACGTTGATATCGTGCAGAACCTGGCGATCGCGATGCTGCTGGTGGAAGGCGTTCCACTTCTTCACTTCGAAGATCGTCTCGCCGATCGGAACCGAGCGCGGCGGATAGCGGTCGGCGAGTTCGCGGCCGACCATGTTGCGAATGATGATATCTTCGCTGATCTCTTCCTGATGACAGTTCAGCGTCTTCACGGTCATGCCGTCGCGCAGCACGGTGATCTGGTCGGCCACCTTGCGCACTTCGTTGAGCTTGTGCGTGATGATGATCGACGTGATGCCCTGGTTGCGGAATTCCATGAGGAGGTTGAGAAGCGCATCGGAATCGCTTTCGTTGAGCGATGCCGTCGGCTCGTCGAGAATGAGCAGCTTGACGCTCTTCGACAGGGCCTTGGCAATCTCGACGAGCTGCTGCTTGCCGACGCCGATGTCGGTCACCAGCGTATTCGGTGATTCCTTGAGACCCACCTTGGAAAGAAGCTGCTTGGTACGGGTGAAGGTTTCCTGCCAGTTGATCATGCCATTGGCAACGACCTCATTACCCAGGAAAATATTCTCGGCGATCGACAGGAGCGGAACGAGTGCCAGCTCCTGATGGATGATGATGATGCCGATATCTTCGGAGTCCCTGATCGTCTTGAACTGGCGGACCGCGCCATCGTAGTGGATGTCGCCTTCATAGGTGCCGGCGGGATAGACGCCTGAGAGCACTTTCATCAGGGTCGATTTGCCGGCCCCGTTTTCGCCGACCAAGGCATGTATCTCGCCCTGACGAACCTTCAGATTGACATTTTCCAAGGCGTTCACACCGGGGAACGACTTAGTGATGTTCTGCATTTCGAGAATGGTATCGTCCATAGTCCAAATCCAACGCCGCGACCGAACATAGCAGACCGCGCGATCGTCTTAAATATCAAAGCCAGGGCTCGCATCGAAGCGAGCCCCGACCACTATGTTGGAAGATTACTTCAGCTGGTCAGCCTTGTAGTAACCGCCCTCGACGAGGATCTTCTCGTAGTTGGTCTTGTCAACTGCGACCGGGGTCAGCAGGTAGGACGGAACAACCTTGACGCCGTTGTCGTAGGTCTTCGTGTCGTTGACTTCAGGCGTCTTGCCTTCCATCAGAGCGTTGACCATGCCGACGGTGACCTTGGCGAGGTCACGGGTGTCCTTGAAGATCGTGGAGTGCTGTTCGCCAGCAATGATCGACTTGACTGACGGGATTTCGGAGTCCTGACCGGTAACAACTGGCAGCTTCACGCCGCCGGTGCCGTAGCCGACGCCCTTGAGCGAGGAAAGGATACCGATCGACAGACCGTCATACGGAGACAGAACGGCATCGACGTGGCTGTCGGTGTAGTAAGCCGACAGCAGGTTATCCATACGAGCCTGGGCCGTTGCCGGATCCCAACGCAGCGTGCCAACCTTGTCCATGCCCATCTGACCGGACTTTACGACCAGCTTGCCGCTGTCGATGTAGGGCTTCAGGACCGACATTGCGCCGTCATAGAAGAAGAAGGCGTTGTTGTCGTCCGGAGAGCCGCCGAACAGCTCGATGTTGAACGGGCCCTTGCCGTCCTTGAGGCCGAGCGAGTCGACGATCGAACCAGCCTGCAGGACGCCGACCTTGAAGTTGTCGAACGTTGCATAGTAGTCGACGTTGCCGCTGTTGCGGATCAGACGGTCGTAAGCGATGACCTTGATGCCGGCATCGTGAGCCTTCTGCAGAACGTCGGACAGCGTGGTGCCGTCGATCGACGCGACGACGAGAACCTTGTCGCCCTTCGTGACCATGTTTTCGATTTGCGAGAGCTGGTTCGGAATGTCGTCGTCGCCATACTGCAGGTCGGTGCCGTAACCGGCAGCCTGGAGCTGCTTCACGATGTTGTTACCGTCGTCGATCCAGCGAGCCGAAGCCTTGGTCGGCATTGCGATGCCTACCGTGCCCTTATCCGCCGCGAAGGCAGGTACCACCAGCGTAGCGACGCCGAACGCAGCGCCGGCCATCAATGAGATAATGGATTTCATTACTCTCTCCCTTGTTGATAATATGGCGGACGAAAAAACGCCCGCCCGAAACTGCGGCAGGTTCCGTAGAAGGAATGGTTTACTTCAAATTGTGAGAAACGAAGTAGGTCTCCTCCACGCTCTCACGGTTTATGAGCTGCACCCAGCGCACGACCGGCAAACTCGTACGATTTCGTATAACTGTCAAATAGAATAACTGGCAAAACACATACCATCTTTGATATAATGCGAAAAAATAGTACTTTTTTGCCGACGAATGGGAAATTTGGCCGTCATGGAGAAAATATATAACGATTATTTTAGCGAAGGCATCGAGATTCATTCCGACAATTTTCGCGACGACACGCTGCTAAAAGCCGGTTTGAAACTCAATCACTTGCGCATGATCGTCACGATCGAGGATCACGGCCAAATCTCGGCGGCCGCTGAGTCCATGAACATGTCACAACCTGCGGCTTCACGCATGCTTTCCGAAATGGAGTCCATCGTCAAAAGCCCACTTTACGAGCGTGTCGCCCGCGGCGTGGTGCTAACCCCTTTCGGCCTCGCTTTGGCCAAGCGAGCGCGCAAGATCCTGCTTGAGCTGCGGGAGGCAGGTCGGGAACTCGGCGCCTTGCGGACCGGCAGGGGCGGCTCGGTCTTCCTAGGGGCCGTAACTGCCCCGGCAATCAGCCTTGTGGTGCCGGCCATCCAGCGGGTCACGCGCAGCTATCCCGGCATCGAGATCAATATCGAGGTAGAGAACAGCAACGTCCTGGCACGCGAGCTTCTGGCCGCCCGCCACGATTTCATCATCAGCCGCATTCCCGACGACCTCGATCCGCGTCTGTTCCTCGCCCACGAGATCGGTGTGGAAAAGGCCTGTCTCGTTGTCCGCAACGGGCATCCGCTGCTCGAAAAAGGCGTGGCCAGCCTCTTGGATCTGGCCGGCTATGACTGGGTCTTCCAGCCGCCCGGAACGTTGCTGAGACGAAAGGTGGAGGACATATTCCTCGCAGCCGGCGTGTCTCTGCCGGAGAATGTCGTCAATACCTCGTCCCTGCTGCTGACGCTCGCCGTGGTTTGCAAGACGGACGCGATCGCGCCGATAGCGCTCGACATGGCGCAATTCATCTGCGGACAGTCGTCACATGCCGGCGAATCCAGCATCCTGCCGATCGATTTCGATATCGACGTCAGGCCGTATAGCCTCATCACCGCGCGCGAACGAGCCATGCCGCCGAGCGCCAGACTGCTGCACGACATGATCCTCGAGGAGAGCAAGAACCTCTCGCCGCTTTGAACGTATTGGCCGCAAGGCTGCGCGCCATAAGCTCCACACCAACTTCCGTTCCTATGGAAATCACATGGAGGCTGGCATGCTGCTCAGGCAATCATTGTTTCAATCCGTACTCGATCGTCTCGATTCCGAAGAGGATGTTCCCGAGAAGGAAGAGAGTGCGCATCGCATCCACGGCCTGAACGTCAGCTTTGCCGCAACGGTGCTTGGCGGCGAAACACCGGAAGCACATCGAGCCGGCGACGCCTATCTCGACAATCTCGGCGATCCGATCATCCAGCTCGAGCCGGAACCGGAACCCGCCCCCAAAGAGCCGGAGCCGCCGGTCATGCCGGAGCATCTGGCACGGATCTCGCGAGAAGAAGTCGCCGCCGAACTGGCGATCGCGTCAGACACCACGCTCCATTCGCTACACGAAAAACGCCGCAGCTTCGCCAAGGCCAATCACCCCGATAGCGTCGCCGCCCCCTTCCGAGAGCAGGCAACAACCCGCATGACCCTCGCCAATCAGCTGATCGACGAGGCCATACGGCGCCTCTCGCGATAACTATTTCCCGTCGCCTTTCGGCGCGTCGTCTTCGCCGGCATCATCCTGCGGCACCGCTTCGACATTCGCAGCGGGCGGCTGCGGCTTGAAATTCAATAGGAGCATCCAGGCCGAATAAGCGCCAAGCGCGCCCGAAAGCATGGCCCAGAAGGGCTGTGAGCCAAGGGTCTCGACGGCAGCCCATCCGAAGCAGACCGCAACGATCAGGATCCGCACCCAAAGCGGCTTGTAGATGGGATGGCTGGGATCGATCAGTTGCATGGGTCTCGCTGGCCTGTTCAAGGAGATTTGTCTTTAGCGCATCGTTGGGAAAACTGTGAAGCACTTTGAACGAAATAAGGTCGCACGGGCAAATTCCGGATAAGGCGGTATGGTAATATCCTTTTCGCAATTGTGAAGAACGGGCGGCTTGACGCGGCCTTCGGAAAATGGAATGAAAATTCCATGTAGATCATTATTCGGTCCATTTATTCCGAATCCAGGGAGGTAAGAATGACTGTCAGATTTGGCCTGCTCGGCGCTGGTCGCATTGGTAAGGTACATGCGAAGGCTGTCAGCGGCGATGCCAACGCCAAGCTCGTGGCCGTTGCGGATGCGTTTCCTGCGGCTGCGGAAGCGATCTCCGCCGCCTATGGCTGCGAAGTCCGCACCATCGAAGCAATCGAAGCCGCCAAGGATATCGATGCCGTCGTCATCTGCACGCCGACCGATACCCATGCCGATCTCATCGAGCGCTTTTCCCGCGCCGGCAAGGCCGTCTTCTGCGAAAAGCCTGTCGATCTCGACCTCGCCCGCGTCAAGGCCTGCATCAAGGTCGTCGATGAAACCAAGGGCAAGCTTATGGTTGGCTTCAACCGCCGCTTCGACCCACATTTCATGGCCGTCAAGAAGGCCATCGACGAAGGCCGCATCGGCACCGTCGAGATGGTGACGATCACCTCGCGCGATCCTGGCGCCCCGCCGGTCGATTACATCAAGCGCTCCGGCGGCATTTTCCGCGACATGACCATCCATGACTTCGACATGGCCCGTTTCCTGCTCGGCGAAGAGCCGGTGGCCGTCACTGCAACTGCCGCTGTGCTCGTCGACAAGGCGATCGGCGAAGCCGGTGACTACGACAGCGTTTCCGTCATTCTCCAGACGGCATCAGGCAAGCAGGCGATCATCTCCAACTCGCGCCGAGCCACCTACGGCTATGATCAGCGCATCGAAATCCACGGCTCGAAGGGAATGGTATCAGCCGAAAACCAGCGCCCCTTCTCCATCGAGGTCGCCAATGGCGATGGCTACACCCGCCCGCCGCTGCATGATTTCTTCATGACCCGCTACACGGAAGCCTATGCCAACGAGATCGCCAGCTTCATCGCCGCGATCGAAAAGGGCGCCGCTATCACGCCGTCGGGCAAGGATGGCCTCGCCGCACTGAAGCTGGCGGATGCCGCGCTGCAGTCGGTCAAGGAAGGCCGCCTGGTAAAGGTCGACTAATCAACGCAGATTCCCTCAGGGAATATGGTCCTCCCCGAAAGTCCGCCGCGAATCGCTTCGCGGCGGACTTTTTTCTTTGGTTCCCCTTCGCAACGGAAATCTCTTGCGAATCACATAAGTATCTGCTTATCTATTGCTATGATAGAGAACGAAATATTCCGGGCCTTGGCCGATCCGACCCGCCGCGCCATCTTTGAAAAGCTGGCCGCAGGCAGGATGAACGCCAGCGCCCTGCGCGAAGGCATAGAAATCAGCCAGCCGGCGATGTCGCAGCATCTCGCCATCTTGCGGAGCGCCGGGCTAGTCAGGGAAGAACGACAGGGGCGTTTCGTGAATTACGAAGTCGATCCGGAGGGACTTACCCTCATCGCCCAGTGGCTGGCGAAATACCGCGCCTACTGGCCTGCCCGCATCGAAGCTCTCAAGATCTTGCTGAAGGATATGGACCAATGAACGATCTCAATATCCCCGCACGGAAAAACGGTATCGAACTCGAATACGACCTCGAGGAGCCGCCGCAAAAGGTCTGGCGCGCGGTCAGCACCCCTGAACTTCGGGAAAACTGGCTGCCGAAGGAAGCCTTGGCCGATCCCGAAGCGATATCGATCACGCCGGGCGAAGAGATCTGCTACAGGCTGCGGGACGACGCACCGCCCTTTCTCGAAAGCACCGTGACCTTCAGGATAGCTCCCAACGCAAACGGCGGTACAAGCCTCCGGATCATCCACGAACTTGATGATGCGCGGCTTCGCAGGGCTGAAAAGGCTGCAGCGAACAATAATGGCTTCTGCGTCATGCGCGCCGCCTGAAGCTCTGAAGCTGTCAATAATTTCAAAACGATTGGAGTTCGCCGATGCGCGAAGCGATGCAGCTCGTCCCTATGGTCGTGGAACAATCCAGTAGAGGAGAGCGGTCTTTCGACATCTATTCCCGACTGCTGCGCGAGAGAATCATCTTTCTGAACGGTGAAGTGAACGATGTCGTTTCGGCATTGGTCTGCGCACAATTGCTGTTTCTTGAGGCGGAAAGCCCGAAGAAGCCGATCAGCCTCTACATTAATTCGCCGGGCGGCGTCGTGACCAGCGGCCTAGCCATGTACGACACCATGCGTTATATCCGCGCCCCGGTACATACCCTTTGCATGGGGACGGCCCGCTCGATGGGGTCGTTCCTGCTGATGGCCGGCGAACCAGGCCAGCGCAACGCGCTGCCCAACGCCAGCATCCATATTCACCAGCCCTTGGGTGGCTTCCAGGGCCAGGCTTCCGACATGCTCATCCACGCCGAGGAAATCAAGCGCACGAAGCACCGGATGACGCGGCTCTACGCCGAGCATTGCGGCCGTTCCTATGAGGAATTCGAGCGCGCCATGGATCGCGACCACTTCATGACGGCGGAGGAGGCTTTGGAATGGGGATTGATCGACCGTATCCTGCATGTTCGCGAGGACGATCAGACCACGGGCTTAGCGGATTGATTTCATTGGCGGCGCTACTGCCAGTTGCCTGGCCGCGCCTTGCGCGATCGTCGCGTTTCAACCGGCCTGGTCGCGCAATTCCACGACGGAGGCCCCTCTCCTCACGATGTCGCTATCGATGATCGAAAACGCGCGGTTCAAATGCCCCTCGAAGACGAGCCTCGGCTCGTCGACGACGACGCGCAGCTCCGGCATGCCCTCCATGCGCACGACATGCGATTCGGCCAGCCCCTCCTCTATGCCCTCGATCAGCAGATCGTAGTAACGCACGCCCGGGCCGGTGATGACGATCGGCATCCGCTCGTGCAGGCTCAAGACACGCGACAGGCCATTTCCGAGCGCCAGGCCGGCTTGGCGAAAGGCAAGCACATTGCGGCGCCCGCCCTGCCGCGCACTCGCGGCAATCTTGTCGAGCTCGGCAATCGGAACGAACTTTGCCGGGATCGTATCCAGCGGCACGTCGAAAGCCGTGCGCAGCATGGCGTAGAAACCGGCGTAAGCCTCGATGCACCCGCGCGCGCCGCAGCGGCAAAGACCGCCGCCCGGCACATGCATCATGTGCCCGAAATTGGGCGCAGAGACCTGATGTCGCCCCTCTTCTTCACGACGCACGATGCCGAGGCCGATGCTGTGCCCCAGCGATAGCGCCGCCAGCGCCCGGAAGTCGGAACCTTTCCCATTTTCCTCCTGCCGACCGAGAGCGGAGGCGACAAGCGAGGTCTCGTTGCCGAGTATGATCCTGGCCGACCATTCATCGCGAAGCACCGCGGCAAAATCGATTTCGTCACGCCCGAAGATCGGCGACCAGCGCAGCACCGGTCCGGAGGGGTCGACCAGCCCCTTGCTGCTGATCGAGATCATCAGCACCTTGTCGCGGGCGAGCTGCGAGCGGGCAGCAATCCGGCGCAAGGCGTCGCGCAGAGCGGCCACGAACGAGCCGACGCCGGATGCCTCTTGCGACCGTTCCTCGCTGAAGCGGTCGATTAGCCGCCCGGCATAATCCACCAGCGAATATTGTACGGCATCGGAGGAGATGACGACGACGATGAGATAGCCGCAATCGCGCCGCTGCGAGAACAAAACCCGTGGCCGGCCGCGGCCACTGGCTGCCTGTTGCTCCGCCTTTTCGATGATCTGTGCCCGCTCCAGATCGGCGGTGATCACCGATACAGTCGCGGATGAAAGCTTCGTAAAATCAGAAAGTTCGGTATGGGCGAGCGGGCCGTGCCGGCGCAATGCCGACAGAACCAAGGCGCTGTTTTTCTGACGGACCAATTCGGTGCTCGATTTGGCCAGCATCGGTAAGCCTCCTGCTCATTCAACCCTCCCCTCCGCATCTCCGGACGACTCTTATCTAGCCTGACGATGCGGGTGTTGACAGTTGAAAAAATCTCTGACAGTAAATTTCTCGACTGTCGAGAAAAAACAAAACCTTTTCTCGTCAGCATTATCGCGGCGACCGACGGGAGTTCAGGATACGTGCGGTCGCATTCACTCGGGAGGATCATATGAAAGCTTTCATCAAGCTGGCTGCAGGCGCGGCCATCGTTTTGACCATGCAGACGGCAGCCTTCGCCAAGGATCTCGTCGTCGGCGTTTCCTGGTCCAACTTCCAGGAAGAGCGTTGGAAGACGGATGAAGCAGCCATCAAGAAGGCACTCGCAGCCGTAGGTGCCAAGTATATTTCCGCTGACGCGCAGTCATCCGCTTCCAAGCAGCTGACCGACGTTGAATCCCTGATTTCGCAGGGTGCCAACGCCCTCATCATTCTCGCTCAGGACTCCGACGCCATCGGCCCGGCCGTTGAAAAGGCTGCCGACGAAGGCATTCCGGTTGTCGGTTACGACCGCCTGATCGAAAACCCTGCCGCCTTCTACATCACCTTCGACAACAAGGAAGTGGGCCGCATGCAGGCTCGCGAAGTGCTGAAGGCAAAGCCGGCAGGCAACTACGTCTTCATCAAGGGCTCGTCTTCCGACCCGAATGCAGACTTCCTCTTCTCCGGTCAGATCGAAGTATTGAAGTCCGCGATCGACGCCGGCAAGATCAAGAATGTCGGCGAAGCCTACACGGACGGCTGGCTGCCGCAGAATGCGCAGCGCAACATGGAGCAGTTCCTGACCGCCAACAACAACAAGGTTGACGCGGTAGTCGCCTCCAACGACGGCACCGCCGGCGGCGCAGTCGCAGCCCTCGACGCCCAGGGTCTCGCAGGCTCCGTTCCGGTTTCCGGCCAGGACGCGGACAAGGCCGCTCTGAACCGCATCGCACTTGGCACGCAGACCGTTTCCATTTGGAAGGACTCGCGTGAACTCGGCAAGCGCGCTGCTGAAATTGCCATCGACCTCGCCAAGGGCAAGAAGCTGGACGACATCTCTGGCGTCCAGACCTTCAACGGCGGTCCGAAGCACGTTCCGATGAAGTCGGTCTTCCTCACCCCGATCCCGGTCACCAAGGACAATCTGAACGTCGTCATCGACGCCGGCTGGATTTCCAAGGCTGAAGCTTGCCAGGGCGTGAAGGCCGGCAGCGTTGCGGCCTGCAAGTAAGCACCAGACTTGACGGGTTGACCCGAATATAATGCCGACGCCGCAAGGGGGCTTCCCGTTGCGGCGTCGAATGCGGATAAGAAGCAGACAACTCCACCCAGAATGGAGAGAAGGGTTTCCCGCACGTGTTGCGTCATCGCATATCCGATCGGCTTGCCGGATGGCGGTCGTGGAACCGGAAGAAACCGGATGGGCAAGCGATGACGTCTATTGTGACCAGCGCGGATACTGCCCAGCGATCAACAAAGTGCAATCGCGGGCCTGCGCCCAACAGTGGGAGAACGGCAAAGCGATGGCCGACATGACACATTCCACAACATCGAGCGGTCCGCGCAAGGCAGAGGAAGGCGTCATCACACGCTTCCTGCGCGCCACCGAAATCGATACCCGCCTGCTTGGCATGATAGCGGCGCTGCTGATCATCTGGATCGGCTTCGACCTTTATTTGCGGATATTCGACGGCCGCGAGTTCCTGACAGCCAGAAACCTTTGGAATCTCTCGGTGCAGACCTGCGAAATTGCAGTTCTCGCCACCGGCATGGTGCTGGTCATCGTCACACGCAACATTGACCTGTCGGTTGGCTCAGTGCTTGGCTTCGTGGCCATGATCATGGGCGTCATGCAGGCCAAATGGTTGCCGCAGTATCTCGGCTTCGACAGTTCATGGACCTGGATCATCACCTTACTCTGCGGTCTTGTGATCGGTACGGCCATCGGCGCCTTCCAGGGCGGGATCATCGCCTTCATGAATGTCCCCTCCTTCATCGTCACACTCGGCGGCCTTCTCGTCTGGCGCGGCCTTGCCTGGTATGTCACCAGCGGCCAGACCGTTGCGCCCATGGACTCCACCTTCATCATCATGGGCGGCAGCGGCGCCACCGGTTCGATCGGGGCGAACTGGAGCTGGATCGTCGGCGTGCTCGCTTGCCTGATGATCATTACCGGCATCGTTGGCTCGCGCCGCCAGAGAAAGCGCTTCGGCTTTCCGCGCCGTCCGCTCTGGGCAGAATATTTTCTCGGCTGCCTCGGCTCCGTCGTGGTGCTCGGTACCATCTATCTCTTCAACAGCTATAACTGGCCGGTCGGCATCGCGAAGCGCTACGCTACCGAACATAATATTGCCTGGCCGGAAGCAGGGCTGGATATCCCATACGGCATCGCCGTTCCGGTTCTTATTGCCGTCCTCATCGGCATCGTGATGACCTTCATCGCCACGCGTCTGCGTTTCGGCCGCTATGTTTTCGCGATCGGTGGCAATCCCGAAGCCGCCGAGCTCGCAGGCATCAAGACCCGATGGGTCATCGTGAGGATCTTCGCGCTGATGGGCCTTCTAGCTGCGGTCGCCGCGGCAATCTCGACGGCCCGCCTGAATTCGGCAGTCAACTCGCAGGGCACCACCTACGAACTCTTCACCATCGCTGCGGCGGTCATTGGTGGCACGTCGCTTGCCGGCGGCAGCGGCACGGTCGCCGGCGCCATGCTCGGCGCCTTGGTCATGCAATCGCTGCAATCGGGCATGGGCCTCGCCAACGTCGATACACCGATCCAGAACGTCGTCGTCGGCATCGTTCTCGTGGTCGCCGTCTGGCTCGACATCGTCTACCGCTCGCGCGCCAAGTAAAAGGAATTCTGAACCATGACGGATAAAACCACTCCGCTTGTGGAAATGAAGAACATTTCCATCGCCTTCGGCGGCATCCACGCGGTCGACAACGCCTCGGTGGACCTCTACCCCGGCGAAGTCGTCGCCCTTCTCGGTCATAACGGCGCCGGCAAATCGACCCTGATCAAGATCCTCTCCGGCGCCTATAAGCGCGATAGCGGCGATATCCTGATCAACGGCGAAACCGTCGATATACGCAGCCCGCGCGACGCCAAGAAATACGGCATCGAGACGATCTACCAGACGCTCGCCGTCGCCGATAACGTCGACGCCGCCGCCAACCTCTATCTCGGCCGCGAGCTGCAGACCCGCTGGGGCACGCTCGACGATGTCGCCATGGAAGCCAAGGCGCGAGAGGTCATGGGCCGCCTGAACCCCAACTTCAAGCGCTTCAAGGAGCCGGTGAAAGCGCTTTCCGGCGGCCAGCGCCAGTCGGTGGCGATCGCCCGCGCCATCCTCTTCGATGCTCGCATCCTGATCATGGACGAGCCGACGGCTGCCCTCGGTCCGCAGGAAACGGCCCAGGTCGGCGAGCTGATCAAGCAGCTGAAGAAGGAAGGCATCGGCATCTTCCTCATCAGCCATGATATCCATGACGTCTTCGACCTCGCCGACCGCGTGTCCGTCATGAAAAACGGCCAGGTCGTCGGCCACGCCCGCACCGAAGACGTCACCAAGGACGAAGTCCTCGGCATGATCATCCTCGGCAAGGTCCCGCCAAAGGCAATTCCCGGCCCTGGCGCGATGAGGGAATAAGCCGAAACGACCGCACATGAAACAAGGCCGCGGCCCAAAAGCCCGCGGCCTTTTTCATTCATAACCTCCGATATGCGCTTTCCTGAATTTTCCGCATTGATGCCAAGCGCTTCCTAGGCTAAGAACCAGCCATCGGACAGGCGATTCAACCCGCCTAAGGCATGCACCCGTAGCTCAGCTGGATAGAGTGTTGGATTCCGATTCCAAAGGTCACAGGTTCGAATCCTGTCGGGTGCGCCAATCTTTTTCTGTCCATACCGAAGACATAGGTAACAGATCGTCCCTAAGACATGGGTGACAACCTCGTGCCGAACGGGTTGTCGATGGTTTGCAAAGTTCTCTGTTCCAGGTCGATATATCCCAGATCATAGTGCATGAAGCTGACGAGCCAAATACCGTCGTCGACTTCTTTGATGCCGAGCTTCTGGCCGGCCAGCACGCTCGAGGTGTTGATCTTCTTGCGATAGATGCAGATGCGGCCGCAATGGGTCACCAGCGCCTCTCGATCATGGAAAGGGTAGTCGATCTCCGGCAGGCCCTGATAGGGGCGTGACGAAGCGACGTAGAGATCTGCCGGTACCTTCATTGCGAGCGCCTCGTGCGGCCGCTCGGTATTGAATTCGCTTAAGAACGCATCGAAGCGGGCCTGTTGCTGCAGGATATTTCTGCCAGGTGGCCTGGTCGCCTCTTTCTTGAGCGTCAGGTGCATGCGCTCATGCCGGCCGTTTTCTTGGGGACGGCCCGGCCTGATGCGCTCGAGGACGATGCCGAGCCGCAGCCACCACACCGACAGCTGCGACAGATTGTAGAGCCCGTTGGGGCTGGCGAAAGGCAAACCGTTGTCGCTACGGATCGCGCTTGGCAGGCCACGCTCGGCAAACAGCCGCCGGAAGGCCTCGAAGACGCCAGGCTCCCGTGTCGATTCGAAGGCTTCACAGGCGAGAAGATAACGTGAAGCCTGATCGGTGACCGTCAATGGGTAACAGTATCGGCCATCGCCGAGTTTGAACTCGCCCTTGAAGTCGGCACACCACAGATCGTTCGGCAGCAATGCCTGTGACAAGGCTGTCCCTTCGGCTCGATGGCGTTGTCGTTTGCGGGCATGTCTTTGCAGACGCGTAAAGGACGCTGCAACGCTTGAATTGCTGCATTATTTAGCAGGAAACCCCGTGATCGTTAAATTCTTAGCGAAGCCTCCAATCAAACCGCAAAACGCCTGCGGTACGTTCCACGGGAATTTCGGGAAAGCGCCATGCTGCTGGATCTCAGGACAATCTATTTCATCGTTGCTGTGAGCTGTTTCGTGCTGGGCATTCTCCAGCTTGCAGCCTATACGACCGGCCGCTTCGAGAGGTGGCCGCTGTGGTGGGGCCTAAGCAACCTTCTTGTCGGCGTCGGGTCTTTCCTCGTCGCGTTGCGCGACCTCGTTCCCTACTCCGTCTCGATCGACGGCGGCAATGTCGTCACCATCGCCGGCTACGTGCTAATGCTCTTTGCCGTGCGGACGTTTTCGAGACGAGCGCTCGACCAGCGCTACTTCTGGCTTGCCATCTTGCTCGCCAGCGTTCCTGTCGTACTCATCGTCAGTGAACCATCGGCGGTCTCAGCGAGGCTCCTTTACGTCTCCGTCATCTGCTGTCTCTGCGATCTTGCCGTTGCAAGGGAGGCAATCAGCATTGTCCGACGCGAGAGGCTTTATTCGGCAGCCTTGCTTGTCGGTCTCTATATTTGCACTGCTGGGATCTTTGCGGTTCGCAGCATTCTCGCGGCGACCGGTGAGATTGGCGGGCCGGATCCTTTCGGCAGCAGTGCAATTCACAGCTGGATGGCGGTGTCGGCGGTCGCGTTCATCATGCTTCGCAGCATGGCCATGGTGCTGATGGCGGCCGAGCGCAGCCGAAATCAGCTCACGGAACTCGCTCACCACGATCCGCTGACCGGCGCGCTCAATCGCGGCGGCCTTGCCCAGCATCTGCCGGTTCTCGGTTCCCTGCCTATATCGCTACTGATCATCGATATCGACCATTTCAAGCAACTGAACGACAGACATGGTCACGCTGCCGGCGACGACATCTTGCGGCTTTTCGCCAGCGTTTCGAGAGGCATCATGCGCTCCGACGACCTGCTTGCCCGTCAAGGTGGGGATGAGTTCCTGGCGGTGCTGAAAAACGTTTCCCGGGAGGGTGCGGCGGCGATTGCCGAGCGCATCCGTCTCGCCTTCGCCGCTGCCGTCCTGCAGCGGCCGGATCTGGCAGTCTTTCCGACCCTGAGCATCGGCGTTGCGGCGCGTGCGGAAAGCTGCGGAGATTTTGAACGGCTGATGCACGAGGCGGACGAGGCGCTCTATCGTTCGAAGCGCGAAGGCCGCAACCGGGTCGACGTTTTTGGAGAAAATCAGCAAGCCGCGTAGGAACGGTGCGGTTGCGCTTTCGAATTCCCGCACAGGCCGGCAACCACCAGCCCTTCAGGCTGATTTAATCCAGCAGTCGTAGAGCACGATTGTGCGAGCACTCGCTCCCCAATCGGAGGTTTGCACAGGGAGGTCCTTCAACGGGCCTTTTCAGCTCTGCCTCAACGCCGCGAGGCAAAGCTTTCCCCACCGATGCCTACCGACGTGAGAAGCCCGGCGCCCATGGGGCCTGTTCTGAAGCCATGCGCGGCTCGCCGATCGCTTCAAAGTTTATGCGGAAATTGGTTTCTTTAATCACGTTCGCTCGAGCGCCTTAGACATGTGTCGCAACATATCTTCCTTGAACTGGTCGGCGACATCACGCGCATCTCGTTTGGCTTGATCTTCTGGCGACGCGACAACGTTGTCTGTTGAACGCAGCAACCAGCGCTGAAGACCTGCGGTCCCCGCCCGGCAATCGTCTGGAAAGCTGTCGGGCGACCGTGCAGGCCAGCGCTCGATAAGGATGAACAAGCAATGGCGCATCTGCTTCATCTGGACGGAAGCAGGCCCGTAGCAAGTCGAAATCACGGACTATCATTGACCCGAAAGAGCGTGATAGCCATCATGACAACGGCCAAGGAGGGCAAGCGATCATGACAGTTAGTAAACTCCCCGCGATCCATCCGGGCGAAATCCTGCAGGAACTGTATCTCGAACCGCTCGACATGACGCCCTATGCGCTGGCGAAGCACATCAATGTGCCGCGCACCCGCGTTGAGCGCATCATCGCCGAAAAGACGGGCATCACCACAGACACGGCGATGCGGCTGGCGAAGTTCTTCAAGACGGCTCCTGAGTTTTGGCTCAATCTGCAGAACGCCTATGATATCAAGATCGCCGCCCGAGTGATGGAAAACGATCTTGCGCAGATTAAAGAGCTTGAGCCCGCATAAGGCAGGCAACCAAAGATGAAAGTGCCTCGCATCGAAAACGTAACGCCAACGTCGAACATGACGCTGGAAATTCAATGGAAGGGTGCCCCGGCATCCGCCGCACACCTTTTCGGCTGGATTGCGACCGGCGGCGAACTTCTCACCCCTCTCAAATCGCCGGAAGTCTGGAAGACCGCGACCGTCACAGATTACGGCGCAACGGTCGAATGGGCTGGCGAAGATCTGGCAATCGATGCCTATCACCTTTTCCAGATCGCCGGAGACCAGCGTGATTTCGCCGTGGACGATGTGCGGAAATGGCAGGAACAAGCCGGCCTTTCCAACAACGAGGCTGCGGATTTCCTAGGCGTCAATTGACCTGCCAGTGAGAATTTCCTCCAGAATGGATTAGAGTCCGGCCATTTGGTGGCACTGTCCTGCCCGAGACCTGGAGAAACACTATGTCTGCGCGTCAGGGCCGCCTCTCAGGCCCTGCACTGGCTTCTTGAACCTCACCCCTGCCCCACCGCCGTTTTCCGGAATGAAATCAATCCCGGCCTTCACAAACGCTGCAATAATACTCGCGAGATTGTTGCCGATGGGCATGTGTGCTCCGCGTTCAAAATCAGCAATAGTCTGACGTGACACATTCGCTGCTTCCGCAAGCTGGGCTTGATTCCAACCCAACATAGCGCGCGCGGCACGGCACTGCTCCACGGTAAGATGCTTTTTATTCAAGGCAAACTTTCTGATTGACTTCTATCATTTTGTAGGGACACTAACATCTTGCGGTCGAACAGGTGGTGGAACACCTATTCGACCTAACCACAACCAAGCTATCGGGAGCTCGGATCATGGGTGATTCTGAGAATAGCAGAACTTTGCCTTCAAATACCCGTCTAAACATTCTTTCGTACACGACAGATTTTCTGGCGCGCGTGCAGGATCGCGACGGCAGTGGCGCCGATGCCGATCCTGCCTTGGCAAAATGGCTGGAATGGCACGAAGCCCACCGCGAGTTCGAGCTGAGCTGCCGTCTGCAACAGCATCTCGAGACCCAGTTAGTCGAGGCTGTGGGCTTTCCGATGGTTAAGATTGAGGTCCCCGGCACGCTTGAACCGGTCGTCATCCAAAACGAAGCGGACATCGAATATTGGCTAGAAGGTCCGGACAACGAGGAGGCCCGCGACAGGGCCAAGGAGGAGCT